>NZ_JBICHO010000427.1:0-4529 GCF_043100905.1 Rhodopirellula sp. JB055
AGCATCCCGCGCATCTGTAGTCAGGCGAATCCAGCTCCCAATCACTTCATAACCGAACGCGTGAGCTTTGAAGTTGCGTTTTTGCGTGAGGCATTGTTTTTTTCATAACCCGACGCGTCAGCGAGGCGAAGTCAACTTCGGTATTCCCTCGCAGACGCTTCGGGTTATGAGAAAGCTGACGCTTCGGCTTTTGAGAAAAACGCAACTTCAAAACGCGAGCGAGAGGGACCACACGGAACCCTGGCGAATCTGGCCACCAGGTCGACGTAGGCCAGGTCTCACCGTTTTCTGACACCGTATGTGGGCGAATTTCCACGTGTCGCACCTCTTCCGAAACGAATTGGAAGGTGAGGTCGAGCGACGTCGTTCAGGCCTACGCAGGGGTAAGAGCTTGAACAGACGAGGCGAGGCGAACGACTTCACGCCGGTCTCTCGAAACCCCAAGACGCCGCCAACGCATCCGCCGCCTCTTCGATGTCAGTGATCTCCCCCCAGCCACCGTTCCGCAGAAACGCATGCGCAAACTCGTGAGCGATCACATAACGTGCGAACCCTTCCGTCGCGTCCGCCAACTTGCTTCGCAGAATCACGCAGCGACTACCGTTTCCATCAATCCCCGGGGCGGGCATCAAAAACGACCAGCCCACACCGGGAACGTAGTTGTCGATTTCTACTCGAAAGCGTTCATCGTTCAAGAAATCCGCCTGCACGTCCGCTGGCAGTTGCCTCAAAACAGCCAGCACCCTTTCCTGCAAAACAGGGTACTCCTCAAAGGGTGCGATGTAATCGGAGAACGACATAGCAAACAAGCGAGTGATGAAAGAGCAAAGTTTGAAAGGAGCGGCTACCTCAAAATATGCCAGGTAGCTTTCCGAAAAGATAGGCAAACCAAGACCATCCAAACGAACATCGCCATCCACCCTCGTTGGGCGCAACAAGGCCCGAAGGGTCGACACATCCATTGCCGGGGTCGTCAGGCCCCGGAACGATGGACCACCCACACGGCCAAAGCCCGAAGGGACATCGATTTTATCAACGACATTTTTGGGCGTGTTCTTCGCAGAGGACGGAAACCGTAATGGATGAGGCAAACGATTCCTTCCCCACGCAAGGGACTCGTCGCCCCGTCCACTACCACTCGTCCACGACCAAATGAGACCGAGATTTGGGGACCAATGCCCGACACTGCTGTCATCCCCTCCCTTCTGAACTGCTCAGTCCCAGCTAAGACTTCCGGCGGCTTGGTACTCGGTGACGCGGGTCTCAAAGAAGTTTTTTTCTTTGGCCAAATCCATTGTCTCGCTCATCCACGGGAAAGGATTCGCTGAACCGTACTGCATGGGCAATCCAATTCGTTCCAGTCGACGATCGGCAATGTGCTGGACGTAGTCTCGGAAGAGCCCTTCGTTGAGCCCCATGATGCCGTTGGGCAAACAGTCCCCGGCGTAGTCCAGTTCCAACTCGACTGCTTGTTTGACACGGTCGACCATCGCTTGTTGAAATTCCGGTGTCCACAGATGTGGATTCTCGGCCTTGATACCATTGATCAAGTCGATCCCGAAGTTCAGGTGAATGGTTTCGTCGCGAAGGATGTACTGGAACTGCTCTCCGATCCCGGTCATCAAGTTGCGTCGATGGAACGACAGCATCATCACAAACCCGGTGTAAAAGAACACGCCTTCCATGATTAAATAGTAACCAATCAGGTTCTTCAGGAAGGCTTGGGAACCTTCATCGGTCGCGGTGGAGAAATCGGGGTCCATCACTTCCGCGGTGAGTTCGGTTTCGAAAGCGTCTTTGTTGGCGATGGAGGGCACCTCGTGGTACATGTTGAACACCTCGCCTTCGTCCAGCCCAAGACTATCGACGACGTACAAGAACGTGTGTGAATGCACCGCTTCTTCAAACGCTTGTCGCAACAAGTATTGCCGGCACTCCGCATTCGTGACGTGCCGAAAAATCGCGAGAACGAGATTGTTGCCAACCAAACTTTCGGCGGTCGAAAAGAACCCTAGATTCCGCATGATGACTCGTCGCTCAGCATCGGACAATTGATTGCTGCGCCAGATCTCGATGTCTTTGGTCATCGGGACTTCAGTGGGCATCCAGTGATTGGCGCACCCATTGTTGTAGTGTTCCCAAGCCCAGTTGTACTTCAACGGCATCAACTGATTGACGTCGACTTGGTTGCAGTTGATCAACCGCTTGTCAGACGCATCAAAACGATTGCGTGTGGAAACTGGAGATTGCGATGAAGAAACTTTGGTCATGATTACATTCGGGGGTCGGTTGGAATGGGGACGGTACTGCGGTCACGAAGCCATCTGGCAAGCGCGAGACGAGTGGGAAGAAGCACGGGGCCATCGATCAGTTCGTCCTCCGCATTGAGCAGACAAATTTGAAAAGGACCGTCACGCGATGGCAGATCAAACCCTCCTTGGTCCGTCAAAATCAATTGCCGACCGTCGTTCTCCACCCGCGTCCAGGCGCGAGAAACACCTGGCGTATGATGAACTTGAAAACCACGCTCGATCCAATTGATGTAGAACAACATGCCTTATTGGCAGGCTTCACAATCGGGGTCTTCGATACTGCATGCCGTAGGCGTGACGACTCGATCCACTCGAATCGAACCGGAATGACTTTGAGATTTCATCCAGCGGGGCTGGATGCCGTGCCGGTTGATATCAACGGTCGATTTCTCGACTTGAGTCGCTGCGAGGGATCGAAGGTAATAAGTTGTCTTGAGGCCACTTTTCCAGGCTTGCGTGTACATCGCGTCAATCGCCTTCCCGCTGGGTTGAGCCAAGTACAGGTTCAACGATTGCCCCTGGTCGATCCACTTCTGGCGTTTCGCGGCAGCGGCGACTAACCAGCGAGGCTCGATTTCAAAGGCCGTTGCAAACACGGACTTGACCTCCTCTGGCAAACGCGGAATGTCACGAACGGTGCCGTCAAAGTGCTTGAGCGCATCCAGCGTTTCCGCATCCCACAAGCCTTGTGACTTGAGGACCTCGACCAGGCGATGGTTGGTTTGCGTGAATTCGCCTGACAAGTTGCTCTTGGAATAGAGCAGTTTGTAGGTGGGCTCAATCGATTGGGTGCAGCCAACGATGGTGGAGATCGTGGCGGTGGGTGCGATTGCCACGCAGTTGCTGTTTCGCATGCCGTGCAGAGCAACCGAATCACGCACAACTTGCCAGTCCAAGGTTTGCTGGCGATCGATCTCAACCGCGTCGCCACGACTTTGTTCCAGCAAATCCAGGGTATCAATTGGCAGCAAACCTCGGTCCCATTTGGATCCCGAATACGACTCGTACTTTCCGCGGTCGCGAGCTAACTCGGACGATGCCAGAATGGCATAGTAGCTGATCGCTTCCATGCTGCGGTCAGCAAACTCAATCGCTTCGTCGCTGGCCATCGGAATACGCAACTCATGCAACGCATCTTGGTAACCCATCAAGCCGAGTCCAACGGGACGATGCCTCGCGTTCGCATTCTTCGATTCAGGAGTGGGATAAAAGTTGATGTCGATCACGTTGTCGAGCATCCGCATCGCGATGTTGACCGAGGCGCGAAGCAAGTCTTGGTTCAGTTCGCCATTCACAATGTGAGCTGACAAGTTGATCGAACCAAGATTGCAAACAGCGGTTTCATCGGCACTGGTGTTCAACAAAATTTCGGTGCACAGGTTGCTGCTATGAACGACACCGCAGTGGTCCTGTGGGGAACGAATGTTGGATGGGTCTTTGAAAGTGACCCACGGATGTCCGGTTTCAAACAGGCGTGTCAGTAGTTTCCGCCACAACTCGGAAGCAGGCATTTCGCGAGATTGACGCATCCGCCCCGCGTGGGCCTCTCGCTCATAGAACTCGTAGCGTTCCTTGAACGCTTCGCCATACAGGTCGTGCAAATCAGGCACCTCATCGGGACTGAAGAAGGTCCATGTCCGGCCCTCTTGCAGCCGCTGCATGAACAGATCAGGAATCCACGCTGCGGTATGCATGTCGTGAGTTCGTCGTCGGTCGTCACCGGTATTCTTTCGCAAGTCCAGGAATTCGACGAAGTCCAAGTGCCAAGGTTCCATGTACGCACACACGGCACCTTTCCGTTTGCCACCTTGGTTCACGGCGACCGCGGCATCGTTGACGATCTTTAAGAACGGAATCACACCTTGGCTTTCACCGTTGGTGCCGCTGATACGAGCACCGGTCGCACGAATGTTGGTCCAATCGTTCCCTAAACCACCAGCCCACTTGGATAGCATCGCGTTGTCGCCGACACACTTGAAGATGTGCTGCAAGTCATCCTCGATCGTCGTCAGATAACAACTGCTGAGTTGTGGGTGTGGCGTGCCAGAATTGAAGAGCGTGGGGGTGGCACAGGTGAACCGCATCGATGAGAGCAAATCATAGAACTCGATCGCCCGATCTTCACGATTTTCGCTTTCTGCCAGTGCGAGTCCCATCGCGACCCGCATCCAGAAATACTGCGGCGTTTCGATGCGGCGGCCTTCGATATGCAACAGG
>NZ_JBICHO010000428.1:0-22069 GCF_043100905.1 Rhodopirellula sp. JB055
ACGATCTACAAAGGTTTTGTGGATATCCAGGATGACAATGCGTTTGTCACCGACCAAACAGATGAGCTTGCTCCAAAGGACACCGTTGGCGATGGTTCGATCCAACGTGGTGTCGATATCGTGGCTGTCGGCGGCACGGTGAACGTGAGTGCGGGCACATTCGAAGAAAGTGTCCATGTCGGCAAGCAGGTGACGATCGATGGTCAAGGACCAGCGAATACGGTTGTCGATGCGGGGGGCGGCAGCAACGATGGGTTTTCTGTTGAGGCGGATGCCGTGGTGATCCGTGATCTGCGAGTGACCAATGCAGATGACGCTATTAACTTTGATAATGGGGTTGTAACGGACGGTGTTTCGCTGACGAATATCCAGGCTGACAGCAGCGGTGCCGGCATCCATGTCCGTGGTACCGCGACAAATCTAACGCTGGGTGATGTTGTATCGACTCTAAACACGACCGGCTTCCGCGTTGCCACCGCAGGGAACGCGAGTGGCCTGACCATTGAGAACAGTGACTTCAGTCACAACCAATGGGGCGTCACGGTCTATGCATGGAATTCGCTGGCGGATAATGAAGACAAGTTCGATGGTGTCACGATTCAAGACAGCAGTTTCAGCAACAACTCGGTCAAGGGGCTGTACTTTGAGAAATTGAACAATGCAACGCTGAACAATGTCACCGTTGATCAGAGTGGAACCGGCGATGCGTCCGGTGCCGGCATCGATATCAACTTGAAGTATGGCACCTATACCAATATCGACATCATCGGAAGTTCAATTACGAATTCCGGTACGGGGGGACCGATCAATGGCGCAGGCCTGACGATCAAAGCACGGGGAACCGGGAACGACCCGAGCTATGCAAGCAATCCGGCGACTTTAACAGATGTGTTAATCGATGGCACAACGATCGATGGCAACCAGCATGGCGTACGCATCGGTGAACCTGGCAAAGACAACACGGGCCCAACAAGCGTGGTGCTGAACGACGTCGACATCACTGAAAGTGTCGGAGTCGGGTTGGAGGTCGTTGGCGGAGAAGTGACGCTTGTCGATTCGGATGTTACCAGCTCGACCACGAATGATGCCGGAGTTCGGGTCACCGGTTCGGGGAGCGTGGTGGTCAGTAACAGCACGGTCACCGGTTCCACGATTGGCATTGACGTGGTTGGCGCCGTCGCCATGGTGGAAGGCACGGATCTGACCGGCAACACGACCGGTGTGCTGATCCAGAACAGTGGTGTTGCTGACCTGGGCGACGCAGCCCTCGATCGAGACATCACCGGCTTGGGGTCGAGTGCTGGGGGCAATGATTTCACTGGCTACACCAGTTCCTCGGCAACGTCCGGTGCGATTGTGAACCTGAACACGGGCGGCCTGGATTCGAATTCGGGGCCACAAGGGGCTCCGCCAGACGTTGCGGCCCTTGGCAACACGTTTGATCCTTCGTTGGTCACACCCGTCATGCTCGAAGACGTCATTTACCACGATGGCGACCACAGCCATCTCGGCTTTGTCCAGGTTTCCGGCGGAACCGAGTTCAGCATTGACGACGTTACGATGAGTGAAGGGGATGGGAGCGGCACGGCCAGCTTTACCTTTACGATCACCCGGTCGGACAATCTGAATACCGTCTCAGTCGATTACTCGACGCTCGGTATCACGGCCACGGCCGGAACCGATTTCACCACAGATTCAGGCACGGTTAATTTTGCTGCCGGTGGCGCGTTGACCAAAACGGTGACGATTGAAGTTGCCAAAGACGACATCGTCGAACTGACGGAGACCTTTGCGGTTAATTTGTCCAATGCCGTGGGCGGAACGATTCTTGACGACCAAGGCATTGGCACGATCACCAATGATGATAGTGCTGAACTCTCGATCGACAGCGACATCACATTGGCGGAAGGCAACTCGAGATACACCGTGTTCACCTTCACTGCGACTTTGTCGTCCGCCGTGGACGCTCCCGTTCTGGCGTTGTGGAATGTCAGTGAAGGAACGGCCACCTTCTCCGATGGCGACATGGCGACCACCAGCGGGTATCTGGGATTCAATCCCGGCGAAACGACGAAAACGTTTAACGTTTTGGTGGCAGGCGATACAGCGATCGAAAGCGATGAAGATTTCGAGGTTGCTTTGAATTTCGTGATGCCCAACGGACGTGACGTGATGATTTCAGCAACCGGCGGCCAAGCGACGGGGGCGATCGAAAACGACGACAGCAATCAAGCACCCATTGCCGTGGATGATTACGCGGTCTCAACGACGGAAGATACGGCAGTGGTATTTGACGCGGTCGGCAATGACTCCGACCCAGATGGGACGATCGATCGAACCTCCGTGGCGATCGGGACCGGCCCCACGAATGGCAGCCTAGCCGTCGACTCTGTCACTGGAGTGATGACTTACACTCCAGACGCCGACTTCTTTGGCACTGACACTTTCACCTATCCCGTCAACGACAACAAAGGCGATCCCAGCAACCTCGCAACGGTTTTCATCACGGTTATTGGAGTTAACGACGCTCCGGTGGCAAAGGACTTTGTTTCGCCGAATGCTGCCATTCCTGAAGACTCGATAGTGACGGGTTTGAACTTCGGCACGATGCCGACGGAACTGGTGGAAGATGTCGATGACCTGCCCTCCGTGTTCGAAGCCGATCACTTTACGATCTTAGGCGTTTCGATCGATGGCGGCCCATCGATCACCGCAGCAGATGCGGGGATTACGGTCGACGGCAACGGTGACATCACGATCGACACCACGGTGGCGGCTTACCAAGGTTTGGCTGCTGGTCAGACGGTCGACGTCGTCGTAACTCAAGAGGTCGCCGATGCGGCGGGACTGACAGACATTGGAACGCTCACGTTCCAAGTTGTCGGGGTAAATGATTCGCCGGAAGCGGTTGACGCGGTCTTTGGTGTGGCGGAGAACGCCGTCAACGGCGCCGCCGTGGACACCTATTTCGCTCAAGCTACTGATATCGACGGTGACGTCCTTTCCTTTGCCTTGTCAGACGGAGATGCAGATCCCGGCAATGACGTCTTTGCAATTGACGCGACCACTGGTGAGATCACGGTTGCCAATGCGTCACTGCTCGATCACGAAACGACTCCCACCTACGACTTGACCGTGACCGTCACTGACAATCCGACTGGAGCCAGCACCACCGCGACGGTGAGGATCAACGTCAATGACATTAATGAAGCACCCGTTGCGATGGATGATTTGGTGAGCGGTGTGAACACCGCGATGCAGGTGTTTGATGTGGTGGGCAATGACTTTGATCCGGATGATGACACGCTGAAGGTGACGCATGTCAACGGCGACGCTGTCAGCGTCGGCGATTCGATCGCGATTGTGGGTGTTGGCACGCTGCAGTTCATCAGCGGCGGGGTATTCAGCTTCATGGCAGAACCTGGTTACACCACCGATGCGATGGCACCGGACACGTTCACTTACACGGTTGCGGACCCGAGTGGAGCGGCTTCGGTCTTGGATGGCACGGTGACGTTGAACATCGTCGCTGGCAGCAGCAACGCTCCGCCAGAAGCCGACACGGATAGTTACACGATCGACGAAGACACGGTCTTGGTTGCCGATGGCTTGGCTGGACGTCCCGATGGCGTGTTGGCCAATGACACCGATCCTGAGAATCAAGCGTTGACATCGGTGTTGTTGACGAACCCAGCCAATGGCTCCGCTTCGCTGCTGGCCAATGGAGCGTTGACCTACACGCCGGACGAGAATTTTGTAGGCGTTGACACGTTCACTTACCGAGTGCTGGACGGTTTCGGCGGTTCAGATTCCGGCACAATTTCAGTGACGGTGGAGAATGTCAATGACCCGCCCGTCGTGACGGGGGCAACCACGTTCGCGATCGATGAAAATTCCGTTGAAGATGCAGTTGTCGGACAGATTGTTGCCAATGATGGTGACGGGACGTCGCAAGCGTTGGCCTACGCTTTGCAGGGGGCCGACGCGGTTCCATTCAAGGTCGATGGTGTTGGGAACATCCAAGTAGCTGCCGGAGCCGACCTTAACTTCGAGTTGAAAGACACCTATGAGTTCGAAGTGGTCATCACCGATGATGGGACGACTGACAATGTGACAATCGTTCCTGTAACGGTGACGCTAAATGACTTGTCCGAAGCTGGGCCAACTGTGACGTCTGTTCGGGTGAGTTCGACTGCGTGGAGTTCTGCATTCAAGGACAGAGTCGAAGATGATATCTTTGGCAATGGCGGTGAAGGATACGTCATTCCGACAGACAGCAATCAGATGAAGCCGTTGCCGTGGATCAACATGAATCAGATCATTGTTGAATTCAGTGAAGACGTTAGCGGTAGCATCGGCATTGGTGACTTCAGCCTCTCCGGAATTGCTGGTTTGCGACCTGATTTGACGACGGGCAACATCCCTCAGGTACTTTCTGTCGATGCGGCCGGCAATAAGGTGACGCTCACCTTGAATCAAGTACTTGACGCTTCACAAATGACGTTGAAGGTGTTGTCTCAAGGCGTAACCAATGCAACCGGCGACCGTTTGGACGGTGGTGACTTTGTGTTCCAGTTTAATGTTTTACCTGGCGACGTGAATCAAGATGGTGAAGTTACAACGGTGGACTCGGGCCTGGTGTCGCTGACTGCATTAGCGGCACCCCATCCGAATCACAACAGGTTCCACAACGTGGACGGAGACAATATTGAAAACAGCACGGATCAAAAGCGAACCATTGAGCGAGAAGGCTCGAGATTGGTCCTCTACTGTATTGTTTTTGACTGCAGCTTTTTTTCTACTTTTAGAGAATTCAAATGATGATGAGACTTCTACCAGTGTTGCTGGCTGTTGCCAGCCTCGCTTTCACAATTCGAGCTCAGGGGGCGGCTACGATCACTATTGGCGATGGTTCGGTTCCCGTTTACAATCAGGGCGACCTCGGTGTGTCCATCCCTGTTTTTATATCCAGCAACGAGACAGGCAATCGTTTGTTGGGTGGTTACAATTTGGCTTTCGATTTTGAAGGGGTGAACAATTTTGGGATGTCGAGCTCGTTCACCAACTTCCGGGTGGTATTTCCTGCAGGATACGCCACCACGTCCAGCGTTTCCGGGGATCCATTTCCCTTCGACAACTTTGCGGACAACTACGATTTTCAAGTGGGCGGTAACTACTCGACGGAGCCCGCGATCAATGCCGAGGCTGGCCAGACCAAGCTGTTTGATTTGCAGTTTGATGTTACTGGTGCAGCTGTCGTTGGCACCTACAATTTTAACTTTGTTCCTGATGGAACCCAGTTCGGGTTTGGTGTCAACTCGCTTAACGACGGATTGGGAGTGAGCACGCTCACGCTCGAGGCGTCCGGTGGCCAGTTTGAAATTGGTAACGCTGCAGCTGTTCCTGAACCCACTTCGATGTTGGCTTTGGCCGGGGTGTTTGCTGCCGGTGGGATTCAGCAGTTTCGTCGCAAGAAACGGGCGTGATCCGGCTTCGATTCGGTCGTTCCATTGGCTGATTGACAAGTTTGTTCAATGAAAACTCTCGCAGGTCTTAGGCCTGCGAGAGTTTTTTTGTGGGATTAGGAATCGGGGCTGGTTTGGCTGCCGGGACGGTGGCATCAGAGTAGAACAGTTGTCCCGAACTGTTCCGTCTTGCATCTTTCCAACGGCGAGCCTTGTCACGTCCCAATCCGATCGCCAGCCGTTCGCGTCTTGCTGCTCGAAGATACGAACTTGTCACGAAACATTTGGGGGGCAAACGTTCTAGTGCGCCCGCAAAGGCGATTGAATAGTCAGGTGAAAGTCCTGATCGGGGAAATCGTTGCCGCCCCGTAGCTGATGGTAACTGCGTTTTCAACAGTAAGGGGGGGAGAGCAATCCAAAGCGAATGAGCAGTCTGTAATTGTATTGTGAACTCGATTCGGCCAAGCCTGTCGGGGAGTGACCGCTCCCTTTTTCTGATACAGGGGCAGTGAGAAAATCTGGGCTTCATCTGGCCGGGCACGCCTGGCCAGACAAGATGAAGCGAAATCTCTGGGGGCCAGGTTGCTCAAAACGCTGTGCGGTCGATGTTCGTTGTGTTCAATTCGGCAAGAATTCAGTGTGGTCCCTCACTCACGCGTTGGGTTGGGATGTTAGTAGCCGGATCCGCCAAGAATTCGGACGCGCGAATTGTTGGGCGGTCCGAATTCTGGCGAATCCGGCTCCGGGAGGGGGGGCCTTGCTGACGCGGCGGGGTGTGACTAGCTAACAGCTAGTAGCCAACCGCGATCGCGGCTTGATTGAGTTAGAATGCGGGGGCTTCTTGCCTCTTGATTGGATTGGAATGTGATGCGTTTTGGCGGTTGGGTTCGGTTTGGTTTGGTGGGTTGGTTGTGCGTGGGAGGTGCTGGAAATGCATGGGAGGCTTTTGCGCAAGAGACCGCTGCGGCGAAGAAGGTGACTCCGGAGGTTTCGCTGGATGATGCGGCTTTGCTACAGCGGATTCGGGAGGGGATCGTTGTCAAGGCGGCTTCGGCGGAAGATGGGATCATTGCCGGGGAGATGCAGGACTATCGCGAGACGATTCCGAAGTCGGGGGTGGAGTTTGATTTGATCGCGATCCCGGGTGGTGAGTTTTTGATGGGGAGCCCGGTGGATGAACCGGATCGGTTGGAGGATGAAGGGCCGCAGCGGCGGGTGAAGGTCTCGCCGTTTTGGATGGGCAAATGCGAGGTGACTTGGGATGAGTACGAGCCGTTCATGATGACGGAGGTCCGCCGCGAGAAGCATGGCGGTTGGACGGACTTTGACCCCGCGGTTCATGACGCGGTGGATGGGGTCAGTCAACCGACACCGCCCTACACCGAGATGAGCTTTGGGATGGGACAATCGGGCTACCCCGCCGTCTGCATGACTCAGCATGCGGCCAATAAGTATTGCCAGTGGCTGAGCGCGCAAACGGGGCACTTCTATCGGCTGCCAACCGAAGCGGAATGGGAGTATGCCTGTCGGGCTGGGACGACGTCGGCGTACTCGTTCGGCGAGGGCGATTTAGATGAGCACGGTTGGTACTATGACAACAGCAACGACAAGTACCAGAAGGTGGGCACGAAGAAGCCGAACCCGTGGGGGCTGCATGACATGCACGGCAACGTGTCGGAGTGGACCGCGGACGCTTACGGGGAGGCTTATCCGGTGCCCGAAGATGGCGGAGTGTTGATCAACCCTTGGACGGTGCCGGAGCGGTTGTATCCGCGAGTGGTTCGGGGCGGCAGTTGGTTTGATGATCCGGATCGGTTGCGCTCGGCGGCGAGGCTGGGTAGTTCCGAAGATTGGAAGCAACAGGACCCGCAGTTGCCCAAGAGTCTGTGGTATCACACGGACGCGTCCTGGGTCGGGTTCCGCGTGGTGCGGCCGGCGGAGATTCCGACGGCGGAGGAGATGGATGCGTCTTGGAACAGTGCGCGTGGGAAGCGGTAGTAGCCGGATTCGGCAGAATTCGGTGGGGTGAGTTGGTGTGAAGGGATAGCCAACGGCCTTTTGCAACGTAGCCAGTCGTAGGCCAGGTTGTACCTGGCTGGGTGATTGGACGGGCCGCGTTGAATGTTGTGTGGGCGGGTTGGACGACTCGCTTTGTTCCACAAAGCATTGGCTGGGTGCCAGGTGAGACCTGGCCTACGTCTTGGTCGTTGGATTCGCCAAAAATTCAGGGCGGTCCTTCGCTGACGCGTCGGGTTGGGATGTTTGACGTGGTGAGGTCCGAATTCTGGCGAATCCGGCTACGTTGATTCGTCCTTGCTTACGCGGCGGGTTGGACGACTCGCTTTGTTCCACAAAGCATCGGCTGGGAGCCAGGTGAGACCTGGCCTACGTCTTGGTCGTTGGATTCGCCAAGAATTCAGGGTGGTCCCTCGCGGACGCGTCGGGTTGGGATGTTTGACGTGGTGAGGTCCGAATTCTGGCGAATCCGGCTACGTTGATTCGTCCTTGCTTACGCGGCGGGTTGTGACGGTGGTGTGTTGCGCAAGGAGGGGGGCGTTGTCAGACGTCTTCGTAGTCGTCGTCCTCGTATTCATCTTCGTCGTCGATCTCTTCTTCCTCTTCCTCGTCTTCGTACTCCTCTTCGTCTTCGGTTTGCGAGGAGGCTTTGGGGGCAGCGGTGGCGGTGGCTGTGTTGGAGTCGTCGGTGATGCCTTGCATCGCGTTCCACTGTTCCATCGTCAGCAAGACTTCGCGTGACTTGGACCCGTTGTACTGGCCGACGATGCCGTCTTCCGCCATGTAGTCGACCAACCGCGCGGCTCGCCCATAACCGATTCCGAGGCATCGCTGGATCAACGACAGCGACCCGCGGCCTTCGCGAATCACGACTTCGATGGCGGATTCGTACAACTCGTCTCGCTTGCGAAGTTTGTCGACGTCCATCTCGGATGCGTCGCCTTCTTCGTCGTTGATTTTCAAGTTCATCAGCTCGCCGACGAATTGTTGTTCGCCGCCACTGCTGCAGTGGTCGCACACACGATCGATCTCGGCGTCGGACAGGTAAGTCCCCTGGCCTCGAATCAGCGTGCTGGTACCGGGCCACAGGAACAACATGTCACCGTTGCCGAGCAGCTTGTCGGCTCCGTTCTCATCCAAGACAACGCGACTGTCGGTCTTGCTGGCGACCTGGAAACTCAGACGCGCGGGCAAGTTCGATTTGATCAGACCCGTGATGACGTCCACGGTTGGTTTTTGCGTTGCCAGGATCAAGTGAATCCCAACGGCACGACTCTTTTGAGCCAAACGGATGATGTGCGTTTCGACTTCTTTGCCAGCCGTCATCATCAAGTCCGCCATTTCGTCAGCGATGATGACGATGAAAGGAAGCTTGTCCGGCACGTCAGTGTTCTCGTCGTCCTCATCGACTTCCAAACGACGCAGGACTTCTTCGCGGCCGAGATCATTGAAGCTGTTGATGTGACGCACACCGGCTTTGGCGAGCAGCGAGTAGCGCTCTTCCATCTTTTCAACCGCCCAGCCAAGGATGGCTTCGGCCTTTTTCATGTCCGTGATGACGGGGTGCATCAGGTGTGGCAGCCGGCCATAGCCAGAAAGCTCGACCATCTTGGGGTCGATCATCAGCATGCGGACTTCGTCGGGCCGGCAGCACATCAGGACGCTGCTGATGATCGCGTTCAAACAGACCGATTTACCGGTACCGGTTCGACCTGCAATCAACAGGTGAGGCATCTTGGCCAAGTCGACTGGCATCGGTTCGCCGGAGACGTCTTTGCCCAAGAAGACTGGGATGTTCATCTTGGAGATCCGCGAATCGGATTCTTCGATCACATCGCGAAGCCGGACGACTTGTCGGATCTCGTTGGGGACTTCGATGCCGACGGTGTTCTTGCCGGGGATCGGTGCAACGACGCGAACGCTGGGGACTCGCAGGGCGATGGCGAGATCATCGGCGAGCGCGGTGATCTTGTTCAGACGCAGACCGCTCTCGAGTTCCAGTTCGTATTGGGCGATGACCGGACCGATTTCGACGTTGGTGACGGTGACGTTGAAGCCAAAGCTGCGAATGGTTTGTTGCAGCATCGCGCTCTTCTGCAGCGCTTCGGCGTGTTGTTCTTCGTAGTCAAACCCGTCGCTGCCTTCGAGCAGTTCGAGGCTGGGCAAGTGGTACTCCGAGATGCCTTCGGGGGCACCTTCTTGGACGGAGTCATAGAGTTCTTGCTTGGGGTCCTTTTTCTTAGGCATCTTGATCGTTGGCGAGGGCGACACCTCATGCGCGGAATCATTGCGCAGCGTTGTCGGTTCGCCTTCGACATCGAGTTCGCGGGTGGGGGCTTCTTCTTCCTCTTCCCATTCCTCGTATTCGTACTCGTATTCTTCTTCCTCGGTGGCTTCCTTGGATTTTTTAAGGCTGGCACCGATCCCTGTTGCCGCAGCCAAACCAGCGGCGCCAAGTTTGGCGGCTTTGGCCAGCCCGTTGGCTGGAGCGGCTTCTTCGGTCTGTTCGGTTTCCTCGGCGGTTTCGCGTTCCTTGGGTTTGCGAACGCGAATCGTCGGTCCGGTTTCGGCCGGTTCGGCTGGGTCGATGCGACCGCCGTTGGGATCCAGTGACGCGTCGGATTCGTCCCCGTCGATCAGGATCGGTCCATCGAGGTCGCTGAACGGTTGGCGTCGGCGGCGGAGTGTGACTGGCATGGCCTGCGCGGCTTTGGCGAAACCGCGACGAGAGGCCTTGGCCCCGCCGACGACCACGGTTCGTCCGGCGTAGACCAGCATGTAGTCCGTCGTCAGCAACAAGCCAACGGACAACACCGTCAGTGTCAAAATCCACGAGCCAACGGGATGAAAATGTTGCAGCAAGAACGCGGACGTCATCGCGCCGAGGTAGCCACCGTTGCCGACGACGGGCATGCCGCCCAGTTCAATGTCGGTCATCGCAGCGGCGGTGGTCACGGCCAGCAAGGTGATGCAGCCTCCGAGGGACCGCAGCACGGGCGCGTTCATGTGGCCGCGAATCAACAGCGCGGTCGAGATGCCACCGCCCGCCGAAATCACCAGAGCGGATCCGATTCCAACGGCGCTGAGCAGCATCGAAGAAATCAGGGCGCCGAGTGAGCCGCAAGCGTTTTGCACGACGTCGTTGGCAGGGTAGACCGCCAAGTCAGGCGTGAAGAATTGGTTGAGCGGCCAGACGGGGGTGGGGACCGCGTCGGCGGGATCGTGCGTCATCACCGAGACCAACGTCAACAACGTCACCGCGACCAGCAGGAGAGCTGGGATATCACGTCGAATGTCCACCGCGCGAGGCGGGGCGGATTCGTGCGATTCGGCGTTGGCCGTCGTCGTGGACATGGCGTTGAGTCGGAAAGGACGGAGTGTGAAATGAAGCGTGTTGTGGGGGCGTGGTTGGGGCTGGGGGCCTTGCTGACGCGGCGGGTTATGATTGTGGGGCGGCTGATCGCTGGATGAATTCGGCGATGGGATTGGTGGGGGAGGCAGGGATGGAATCCAACGCGTGTGCCCTCCCCTCGCTTCGCTCGACCCTCCCAGAGGGAGGGTGAAGTGTTCGTTTTCGCTGGTCGCTGGATTCGCCAGAATTCAGAGGTTTGCGTTCGTTTGACGTCCGAATTCGGCGACGCGAGCCGACAACTTGGGCGCATCTACGCTCTTTCGTCGTCAGTCTGGCAAGGTGCCCTACAACTCGACCGCGGCGAGCGTCATAATCGCTCGTTTTCCCCATCGCATCACATTTGGATGCCCACGACCTCGTGGGAACGAAAACGGCATGTTTGACGACAAAATCGGCGACCTCGGAGTGACCTTCGACGATGTCCTGTTGCAACCTCGATACAGCGAGGTCGTGCCCAGCGAGGTGGACGTCAGCAGTCAGATGACCCAGCGAATCCGGCTGCAAATCCCGCTGATCTCGTCGCCGATGGACACGGTGACGGAGTCCGAGATGGCGATTGCCCTCGCAAAAGAGGGCGGTTTGGGCATTGTGCACAAGAATTTGTCGGTTCGACGACAGACCGAAGAGGTGCTGAAAGTCAAACGCTCGGCCAACGGGATCATCGTCAATCCGGTGACGTTGAACCCCACGCAAAAAGTCAGTGCGGCGGCGGAATTGATGGACCGAGCGAACGTCTCGGGGATCCCGATTGTGCAGGAAGACCGCACTTTGGCGGGGATTTTGACCCGTCGCGACCTGCGATTCTTGGAAGACCCCGACATGCCCATTTCGGAGGTCATGACCCGTGAAAATCTGGTCACGGCGGTTGGGAATGTAACGCTTGCGCAAGCTGAGAAGATTTTAACGGAAAAAAGGGTCGAGAAACTTCTCCTGATTGACGAAGAAAGAAAACTGACGGGGTTAATCACGATTCGCGACATCGACATGATGAAGCGTTACCCGCGGGCTTGCAAAGATCCGCAGGGACGTCTTCGGGTCGGAGCCGCGATTGGCGTGGGTGACTATGAACGAGCGGAAAGCTTGATCGGCAAAGGTGTCGACGTGCTGGTGGTCGACTCGGCTCATGGTCACAGCCGGAATGTGATGGAGACCGTTCGAGAGATTAAGCAGAACAAGTCATGGGACATTGATGTCGTAGCGGGGAACGTCGCAACGGCCGAGGGCGCAGCAGATTTGATTGCGGCCGGAGCGGACGCGGTGAAGGTTGGCATTGGTCCTGGATCGATTTGCACCACACGGGTGATCAGTGGCATTGGAGTGCCTCAGGTCACCGCGATTTTAAGTGCGGTGAAGGTCGCTCAAAAGAAGAACATTCCTGTCATCGGTGACGGAGGAATCCGTTTCAGCGGTGACATCACCAAAGCAATCGCCGCTGGGGCGAGCACCGTGATGATCGGCAGTTTGTTTGCCGGTTTAGCGGAGAGTCCTGGCAAGATGATTTTGTACCACGGTCGTACTTTCAAGGCGTACCGTGGGATGGGATCGATGGGTGCGATGGTGAAGGGAAGCAGTGATCGGTATCGCCAAAAAGGCACCGAGGCGGGCAAGCTTGTCCCCGAAGGTGTCGAAGGACGCGTGCCGTTCAAAGGCCCGCTCAGCGATTACGCCTACCAGTTGGTCGGTGGTTTGCGTGCGGGCATGGGATATGTCGGTACACGGACGATCGAAGAACTCCGGCGGGACGCGAAATTCATTCGCGTGTCGGCCGCTACGGTGAGGGAGAACCACCCGCATGACATTGCGATCACACAAGAAGCGCCCAACTACAGTCCCGATGTTCATTCGGGCGACGCCAGTTGAGGCAAACGTTCCGACGACCAGCCGCCTGAGCCCCTTGCCAGGCAGGTTGGTCCGCCGACGATGGTTGGCCGCTTGCATCGCGGCCGGCCTCAGCGTCGGCGCTCTTTCCGCCAACTCGGCGTTGACGGCCCAAGACAGCTTTGGCCCCACCCGCGTGAACTCACCCACGCATCCTCTGTCCGCCAACACCTCGCCGGCTCCGGCGCAACCGGTTGGTCAACCGATCCCACGGATGCGGACCGCGGATCTGATGCGAACTCAGCCGAACCAGCCTGCGGCTTCGCAAGAGTCACCGATGCGGCGTCCCGGTTGGGATTTGCAGTGGCGAAAGAGCCCTCAGATTGCATCCGAAGAAGCGGCTCGGATCAGCAACGCGGCGTTCCAGGAGACCACGCCAACGCAGCACGAGACATCGTTCCAGCAATCCGTCGCTCACGCTCAGCCAATGCAGCAAGCCGCTGCACCGCAAGCCAACCCGGCGGGGGCTCCCGTTGTGATGGCGTCTGGATCCAGCCGACGTGAGCAAGGTGTGGCGTCCGACTCGATCCAGCCCGCTGCGTTCTTGCAGGGCCCCGGTTCAGGGTTTGGGTTGCCTGAATTTGATGCTCCACCGGCGGCCGATGCTCAACCGCTTTCGCCTCCATCGTCCAATGGATTTGGCGTGCCCGGTGACAACGGTGCAGCCAGCGGAAGTCGTCCGAATTGGAACGCGAACCCGTTCCGCGATGAATCGAATGCGGCCTCAGGCAATGGGCTCAACTCGCCTGTCGAAATGGTGCCACCTGGATTGGAAGAGCTGCCTTCGCCGGAGTTGGATTCACCCGATGGGACGCCCGACTCGTTTGGGCAACCCGACGCTTTGGGGCAACCTGACGCTTTGGGGCAACCTGACGCCGGGCCATCGATCCGTGACATGTTGCAAGACGAATCGAATCTGCCGCAACAGCCGCCACCTGCGGAGCCCGAAAATCTGGAGTCGCCTTCGGATCGGTTTGATCCCAATCCGTTTGATCGTCGTGCCCAAGAGTCGAGGGCTCGTGACGCGCTGGATCAACTGGAAGCTGACAACCAAGACCGAGACCGTTTGCGACCGCAAGCGGACCGTGACGACGCAGCGATCATGAACGATGATGGGCCGATTCGTCGCGCCGCTGGATTGTCGTGTGACGACTTCCGGGCTCGGATCGCGGCTCAAACCATCGATCAAGTGTCGCTCGACATCAGCCCACCGTATCGTCCGGACGTGATCGATGAACGGGAATACGAGAAGCTGAAAAAACGCTTTGACGAACGTCAAGAATCACGGGTGTGGCGAAGCATTGATGGGCGTCCGATGGGCACCGGTCGCTTGGTTGACTTGGCTTATGAAAAAGCCGTGATCGTGACCGAGTTTGGATCTCGCGAAGAGTTGCCGATCAACCGACTCAGCGAAGCGGACCTGGGATTCATCTCCGACAACTGGGGATTGCCAACCGTTTGCTTGTTGGAACAAGTCGAATTTAAACCGCGTCGCTGGAAACCGACGACCGTGGTTTGGGCCGCATCGAACTTGTGCCACAAACCGTTGTACTTCGAAGAGGTCAACCTGGAACGCTACGGTCACACCGCAGGTCCTGTGTTGCAGCCGGTTTTGTCATCGGCACACTTCTTCGCGAACATCGCGGTGTTGCCGTACAAGATGGGCGTGCACTCGCCGCATGAATGTCAGTACGCGTTGGGATACTACCGTCCCGGCAACTGTGCTCCGTGGATCATCCCACCGGTACCGTTGAGCTTGAAGGGAGCTTGGTATCAAGCCGCTGCTGTCACCGGCACGGCCCTGCTGGTGCCTTGATCCGGAGTCGCCCGTCGTCGCTGGGTTGGCCAGGAATACAGGTCGGTCCCTCGCTGACGCGTCGGGTTGGGATTGGGACGCTGCTGGGGCGGTCCCTTGCTGACGCGTCGGGTTGGGATTTGGGGCGCGCGACTTGTGGGCGACGGCAAACGCGTTGTCACTGGCAGGGTTGAAAATGACCTTTTAGCCATCAGTGGATGGCGGGTTCTTCGCCAGGAGAGCGACCGGCAAGAAAGTCGAAGTCGCATCCTTGGTCGGCTTGCGTGACATGTTTCGAATAGAGCTTCATGTATCCGCGAGCGGGTTCGGGGGCGGCATCGGGTTGGTTCGCTTTGCGACGAGCCAATTCGTCATCGTCGATGTGCCAGTGGATGGACCGTTCGGGAACATTGATTTCAATCTCGTCACCGGTTTCGACCAATGACAACGGTCCTCCCGCGGCGCTTTCCGGAGCGATGTGAAGTACGCAGGTTCCGTAGCTGGTCCCACTCATCCGTGCGTCGCTCATCCGGACCATGTCGGTGACCCCGGATTGCAATAGTTTCTTTGGAATCGGCAACATTCCCCATTCAGGGAAACCGGGGGCACCGAGCGGACCGGCCGAACGAAGGATCAACACGCTGTTTTCATCCACGTCCAACTCGGGATCGTTGATCCGTTCTTTCATCTCTGGGTAGTTGTTGAAAACGACTGCCTTGCCACGATGGTGCAGCAACTTTTTGCTGGCCGCGATGGACTTGATCACGCAGCCAGAGGGAGCCAAGTTGCCACGCAGCAAACAGACGCCTCCTGCTGGAGAGACCGGGTTTTCACGAGTTCGGATGACCTCGTTGTCGTAGACTTCGGCCTCTTCGATTTGTTCGCCGAGAGTTGATCCCGCGACGGTTTTGCAATCCAGGTTCAGCAGGTCGCGAAGACGTTGCAAGAGCGCGGGCAAACCGCCGGCTTCGAAGAAGTCTTGCATCAGGAAGCGACCGCCGGGGCGCAGGTCACCGAGAACGGGCGTTTGTCGAGAAAGTTCGTCGAAGCGATCGAGTGTGAGTGTTTCGCCGAGTCGGCCCGCGATGGCGATCAGGTGAACAATCGCGTTCGTGCTGCCACCGATTGCCAAAGATGTGGTCAGTCCATTGTCGATGCTTTGCGAGGTGAAGAACTCGCTGGGTTTGAGTTGTTCCCATGCCATCTCGACGGCGCGTCGACCGGTTGCAACGGCGAGTCGTGAGTGATCGGCCATCACGGCGGGGATGGTGGCGGCGGAGGGAAGTGTCCATCCCATGGCTTCGGCGACGCAGGCCATCGTGCTGGCCGTTCCCATCGTCATGCAGGTGCCTGCGGAAGCGGCGATGCAGTTTTCAACTTGGTTCCAATCGCGGTCGCAAAGGTTGCCGGCAAGCCGTTGGTCCCAGTACTTCCATGCGTCGCTGCCGCTGCCGAGCGTTTGGTCTTTCCAGCGTGCTCGAAGCATTGCACCGGCGGGCAGGAAGAGGCTGGGAATGTCCGCGCTGATCGCGCCCATCAGCATCGCAGGAACGGTTTTGTCACATCCCCCCATCAGGACCGCGGCATCGATTGGATGGCAGCGCAAGACTTCTTCGACTTCCATCGCCAGCAGGTTGCGATAGAGCATCGTGGTGGGCTTCATCATCATTTCGCCGAGCGACATCACGGGCACTTCGACGGGAAAACCACCCGATTGTAGAATTCCGCGACGAACTTCCTCGGCTCGATCACGAAAATGTGAGTGGCAAGTGTTCAGTTCGCTCCAAGTGTTCAGGATTGCCACCACCGGCCGATCTCGGTAGTCAATGTCGTCAAATCCCATCCCTTTTAGCCTGGAACGGTGTCCAAAGGAGCGTAAATCGTCACGGCCGAACCAACGGTGCGAGCGCAATTGGGTTGGGTCACGGTCGGGAATGGCATTCATAGAAAAAGGTGGATCGATGGGGAAGGAATCAAACGTTACGATGAACCCATGCAAAATGGGCGAGCGCGTCACGTCCAAGGTGGGAAGCCGGACAGATTACCGACAATGATTGTTGCCGTGTGGACGAGGGGTGCGTGGGATGACCGATTCGCTGCGAATTGTTGCCGTCCAAATCGGAACATGCCGTTCTTATCTCAGAGATGGCGATCCAAATCGACCCTGGGTTTCGGCTATCGAAAAGAGTGTCGTGGATGGTCCAGTGGTCGTTTCTGAATTGGGTTTGGAAGGCGACGAACAGGCCGACAAGAAGCACCATGGCGGAATCGACAAAGCCGTTTTGGGGTACTGCGAGTCTCATTTGTCTTTCTGGAAAACGGAATTTCCTGAGTTCCAATGGGACTCCGGTGCGTTTGGTGAGAATCTGACATTCTCTGGGATGTTGGAAACGGAAGTTTGTGTGGGAGACGTTTTTGAATGTCAATCGCCTGAATCGGAGGGGCTGCGGCTCCAAGTTTCGCAACCACGCGAACCGTGCTGGAAGTTGTCTCAGCGATGGGGGCTGCCTAAGTTGGCCGTGCGAGTGCAGCAAACGCGACGGACGGGATGGTACCTTCGAGTGCTGCAACCTGGGGTTGTCCAGGCGGGTCAGGAATTGCGATTGATCGAACGTCCTCATCCAGAATTCACGATCGAAACGGCCAACGAAATTTTGTTTGCAAAGCCTCGGGATGCCGCAGCGGATTTGCGGTTGGCGGCTTGCGATCACCTGTCAGACGCTTGGAAAGAAAACTTGATTGGTCGGAGTGCCAAAAATGTCCAATGAGCCCTCGGTTGATGGCACAGCCATCGAATTTTGCAATGAGAGCCCGACGGTCCGGGATGGGCCGGTCATCGACACCCTGTACTTGCGTCGTTTGATGCATGACCTGAGTGCACCTGCGCGACACGTGAATATTTTTTCAGAGTTCGTGGACGAAGCTTTGACCGAACCGTTGGACCTCGATGATGCGCGTCGATCCTTGGCAACCGTTCGAACTGCGGCGGTCCGGATGCAGCAATTGGCGCAAATGGTGTCATTGCATATGAAGACGATCGAAACTTTGCACGCGATCTCGAAAGACCCCGACGCACGATTCCAGTCGGAACCCTATGCGGTTGCGCCGGTGATCTCGGAATACTGGCAAACCATTGGTGGGCGGCCGGAATCGCTCACGATCCACGGCGATGCCAAGACGACCGTGGATGCCAAGTTGTTGTTCATTCCAATCGAGCAGTTGCTGCGGAATGCATTGGGATTCGAAAAGGAAGCCCGTCCGCTGCAAGTCATCGTCACGATCCAAACGACAGGGAATTCCGTATCGGTCTCAATCGAAGACAACGGGATCGGAGTGGAAGCGAAGTCCGCCGGGAAGATCTGCCTGCCGTTTGAGTGCTTGGGCAGTGGCAAAGAACGTCGCGACGGGGCCGGATTGGGACTGACGATTGCTACGTTGGTGATCGAAGCATTGGAAGGAACGTTTCGGATGGAATCCGATGGTGAATCGGGAACCAAAGTGACCATGACTTGGCCGCACCATTGCAATACAGGCGACTCCGGCGTTGAATGACGGCTTCTGTTGATCGCCCGAGAAGCCTCTGTTTGAATCCTTTCCATGGACAACTCCGCCGTCGCCGCCGTCTTCGAAGAACTCGCAGAGTTGCTTGAATTTCGAGGTGAAAACCCTTTCCGTATCCGCGCCTATCAAAATGGTGCTCGCGCGATTCGGGATCTCGATGAACCAATCGCAAACCTAGCGGCCAACCCTGAACGCGATCTCTCCAAACTGCCCGGGATCGGCAAGACGATCGCGGAAAAGATCAAGGTTTTGCTGGATTCCGGTTCGCTTCCTCAATTGGAGGAATTGCGAGAGGCGGTTCCCGAGGTGGTGATTCAAATGTCGCGCATTCCGGGACTAGGTGCCAAGAAAGCCAGCAAGCTTCGCGAAGAATTGGGCATCGAATCGCTGGACGATTTGGCGGCGGCATGTCGCGAAGGTCGCGTTGCTAGTCTGAAAGGTTTTGCGAAAAAGACGGAAGCTGCGATCTTGGATGGATTGGCGATCGCGAAAGCGGCGTCGGAACGGATCTATTGGTCGAAGGCGGATGAGCTGACCCGTGAAATCAGCAAGCACATGCAAACGTGCGATGTGATCGAGCAAATGGAGTGGGCCGGCAGTTACCGACGAGGCCGTGACACCGTTGGTGATTTGGATTTGTTGGCGGTCGCATCGGACCGAGAAGCCGCGATGGATCACCTGGCGAATTTCCCTGGGGTGATGTCAATCATTGGGCGTGGCGACACCAAAATGTCGATCCGTGTCGGCAAAGCGTTTCAGGTGGACATGCGATTGGTGGACGCTGACCAGTTCGGCGCGGCACTGCAGTACTTCACCGGCAGTCAAGCTCACAACATTCATGTGCGGCGAATCGCGAAGGAACACGGGTACAAGATCAATGAATATGGCGTGTTCAAGTTGGACGACGAATCTCGCGTGGCTGGCGCGACGGAAGAAGAGGTCTATCAATCGATTGGTTTGCCATGGATTGCGCCGGAGTTGCGAGAAGATCGCCACGAATTCGAATGGGCAAAATCGGGTGAGTTGCCTGACCTGATCGAAACCGAAGATGTACTAGGTGACTTGCACATGCACACATCGGCGACCGATGGCCAGAACACGATTGCGGAAATGGCCGACGCAGCGATTGAGCGTGGTTTGAAATACATTGCGATCACGGATCACAGCAAACGCGTGACGATGGCGGGCGGATTGGATTCGGAACGCTTGCTGAAGCAGTGGGAAATCATTGATGAGATTCGCCCACAGTACGAAGGTCGCTTGGTGATCCTGAAGGGCATCGAGTGCGATATTTTGGAAGCCGGTGGAATGGATTTGCCCGATGAAGTGTTGGAACGAGGCGATTGGATTCTGGGGAGCATTCACTACGGTCAGAAACAGCCGCGCGATCAGATCACCGACCGGATCTTGGGAGCCATCGAGAACCCGCACGTCGACTGCATCGCTCACCCAACCGGTCGGATTTTGAATCGCCGTGAGGCTTACGATGTGGACATGGACGCGGTGATGCAAGCCGCGAAAGAGAACCACAAGTTCCTAGAGCTGAACGCGAATCCGGCTCGCTTGGATTTGAACGACGTTCATCTGGCGGCTGCGAAAAAACGTGGCATTCCGATCGTGATCAACACGGACGCTCACGTCACGGACGGATTGTGGGTGATGCGTTATGGTATTCGTCAGGCTCGACGTGGCGGGTTGACCGCGGCTGATGTCGCCAACACGTTGCCATACGAGGCGTTCTCGAAAAAGTTGGCTGAGGTCGGCCGCTGAGCTCGCTTCCTTCCTGCTCTTCAGTTTGAGCTGGTGGAAGGTTTCCTCCATTGGCAATTTCCCGAGCTGCTTTTTCTTTCATCCCTTTCGAACAGACGAACGAATTCACATGGCACACCTGACCGTCGTAGCTCACATTACCGCGAAAGAAGATCAGATTGACTTGGTCAAGAGCGAGTTGTTGAAACTGATTCCGCCGACTTTGTCGGAACCCGGTTGTGTCAACTACGATATGCACCAGGACAACGAGAATCCTGCGCACTTCATGTTCCATGAAAACTGGGAATCCGTTGAATTGTGGCAGCAACACACTGCCGGCCAGCCTCTCAAGGATTTCGGTGCCGCCACCGAAGGGGCTCTCGAGGAATTGAAGGTCTATCAGTTGACCCGCGTTTCTTGATGTGGAAAAACCTGCCATCCATTAACGGACCAAGCCGATGTTGAATGAATTGCCCGACAGTGCGACCTTTCCGCGGCTGACCGAGGATGAATTGGCTTGCTTGGAAGACATTGGGACGATTCGTCACTTTGCCGATGGGGAACAGCTTTTTGATCTCGGCGAAATGGACTATTCCTTTTTCGCGATCAAGTCCGGTGCGGTGAGCATTCTGGATCATTCCCATGGTGATCCGCGTGAAATTGCGGTCCACGTGCAGGATTCGTTTGCTGGCGATGTGGACGTTCTGACAGGCCGGCCGGCCGTGATCAGCGCGGTTGCGAAAGGGGATTGCGAAACGATCGAAGTGACAGCGTGTCGCATTCGTCGCATGCTGGGCGAGATTCCTACGCTGAGCGACAAGTTGCTCGATGCCTTTCAACTGCGCCGTGAACGGTTGGAAGCGTCCGGGTTCTTGGGCATCCGTTTGGCCGGTTCGAGCCACTCCAAAGAAACCATTCATCTGCGTGAGTTCTTTTACAAGAACAAAGTTCCGCACACGCTATTTGATACCGAGACGGAAGAAGGCCAGCAACTTCTGCGTGAGTGGGATGTCGCCGAAGAGGACACGCCCATGTTGGTGTGCGGCAAGCGAATGGTTCGGAAACCGTCGCTGGCTGACGTCGCGGAATGCCTAGGCATTTGCCGCGAAATCCCGGACAAAGTTTTTGATGTGTTGATCGTGGGGGCTGGTCCCGCTGGATTGGCTGCGGCGGTTTACGGCGCGTCGGAGGGGCTGAACACGCTGGTGGTCGATCGAATGGGACCGGGCGGGCAAGCCGGCCAGAGTTCGCGAATTGAAAACTACATGGGTTTTCCGGCCGGTTTGACCGGAGCGGATTTGGCGAACCGAGGTTACCTTCAGTCTCTAAAGTTTGGTGCCCAGTTCACTGCCCCGGTCTCCGTTGGGTCGATGTCACAGATGGACAACGGTGATTACGAAGTCGACTTTTGCACCGGACAAAAGGTTCGCACGCGGACCGTGCTGATCGCAACGGGGGCTTCATACCGTCGATTGCCGCTGGATGCTTGCGAACGTTTCGAAGGCACAGGCGTTTACTACTCCGCGACATCGGTGGAAGCGAGATTGTGTCGAGAGTCAACGGCGATTGTGGTTGGTGGTGGAAATTCGGCCGGGCAGGCTGCCATGTATTTGTCGCAACATGCCAGCAACGTGCGTCTGTTGCTTCGCGGGGGTGATTTGCGAAAGGGCATGTCGAGCTAC
This sequence comes from Rhodopirellula sp. JB055, assembly GCF_043100905.1. Lineage (NCBI taxonomy): Bacteria > Pseudomonadati > Planctomycetota > Planctomycetia > Pirellulales > Pirellulaceae > Rhodopirellula > Rhodopirellula sp. JB055. The sequence goes on from NZ_JBICHO010000428.1 coordinate 21,559, forward strand.
TTGGCCGATCGGATCGAAAAGCACGCCAACATCGAAGTGATGTGTCACACCGAAATCGATGAGATGGAGGGAGACAGACATCTCGAGCGGGTTTGCATCCGCAATAATCAAACCGACGAGCGATCGACGTTGGATTGCCCTGCGGCATTCATTTTTGTTGGAGCCAAGCCGCACACGGAATGGTTGCCCGATTCGGTGGCCCTGGATGAACGCGGGTTCGTGTTGACCGGACCAATGATTCATCATCACGAGAAGTTGCCGACCGGGCGAACTCCGTGTGAGTTGGAAACGACCAGCCCCGTCCCATCGTCCCCCGGGTTGCATTTTTTTAGCCCCCAACGCGTTGGCGCGCTATTTCACAATTGCTTACAACGGCTGGGGGTTGTGCCCAGTGGGGGAGTTCGGGGTCAGCGTCCTTATCCCCCGATAAGGACGCCCAATGCGGGCGAAACAGTTGGATTATCTAGAAATCCCCCACATTGGGTACACCCCTTGTTAGGGCACGTAATTA
>NZ_JBICHO010000429.1:0-8662 GCF_043100905.1 Rhodopirellula sp. JB055
AGCGAGTTCGCACAACCAGGCGACATGGAACAGCTCGAGGACATGCGACGACAAGTCGAAAACCTGATGCGAGAACAAGCCGAACGGCAAGGCCTGGAACGCAACAAGGACGGATCCGGTTTTCGCCTGACACCGCAAGCCTACAAGATTTTCCAAGGCCGATTGCTCGAGCAGATCTTCAGTGAACTCGATCCGTCACGCACTGGGCGTCACGAAGGCGACGTGGTCGGCGAAGGAGCCGTGGAACTGCAACAGACCAAACCGTACGAGTTCGGTGACAGCGTCGCCAACTTGGATTTGCCGCAGACGATCATCAACGCTTTGCTGCGTCAAAAGGATGAACGTCCGCTGCGACTGCACAGCGACGACATCGTGGTCCACAAGACTCGCAACCATCCCAAAGCCGCCACTGCGGTGATCATGGACATGAGCGGGTCGATGCGGTACGAGGGTCAATACATCAACGTCAAACGCATGGCGCTCGCGCTGCAAGGGTTGATCAACAGCGAGTACCCTGGCGACTTTTTGAAGTTCATCGAGATGTACACGTTCGCGAAATTGCGAACGCCGGGTGAAATCATCGAGTGCATGCCCAAACAGGTCACGATTCATGATCCTTGGGTTCGCTTGAAGTGCGACATGAGCAACCCAGACATCAGTGAACACGAGATCCATCCGCACTTCACCAACATCCAACATGCGTTGCAAATGGCCAGACAAAACCTGGCGACTTGCGACACACCCAACCGTCAAGTCGTGTTGATCACGGACGGTTTGCCGACGGCGCACTTCGAAGGTGAGTGGTTGTACATGCTGTATCCACCCGACCCACAAACTGAAGCCGCAACGATGCGGGAGGCGCAGCTTTGTGCGAAGGAAGGGATCACGATCAACATCTTCTTGATCCCCAGTTGGTCGCAGAGTGAAGAGGACATTCGGTTCGCCTACCGAATGGCCCAATCAACTCGCGGGCGAGTGTTCTTCACCAGCGGAAAGAACCTCGATCGTTTTGTGCTGTGGGACTACGTCAACAATCGACGTAGCATCATCGCCTAAAAGTGGCGCAGGCTTTCAACTTGCAGTCGCGTGAATGTCGGTTCAAATCACAGGTTGGAAGCCTATGCCACTATGGTTGGTGTTGTGTTAAAACGCCGGCATGGCTGAACCAATCTCGAAACAACAGATGGCGTGCGACGAATCGACTGCGAAGTCGCTGATCCAGGACAATTGGAACTCGGTTCGAAGTTCCGTTTCCGAAACTGCGCAGCGGTGTGGCCGTTCCCCCGACAGCGTTCGTGTCGTCGGTGTTACCAAGTATGTCGACGCGGAAATCACGGGCTGGCTCGTCCAAGCCGGCTGTCATGACCTGGGTGAGAACCGGCCGCAACTGTTGGAGAGCAAATTCCAAACGCTCGACGATGCCACCATTCGCTGGCACCAAATCGGCAACCTGCAACGAAACAAAGTCCGGCGTCTACTGCCCGCTGAACCGCTCGTTCACGCGATCGCCAGCGACCGGTTGCTCGGTGCGTTGCACAACGAATGTCTGCTTCAGTCACGATCGATCGATGGCTTGATCGAAATCAATGTTAGCGAAGAAGAAGCCAAGACCGGACTGCCGATCGACCAATTGGAACCACTCTTGGTTCACTGGCAAAGCCTCGAGGGCCGCTCCAACGCGGGCTTGCAAATCAAAGGCCTGATGGCGATGGCGGGCTGGGGCACTGACGAGTCCGCTGCCGCCAAACAGTTTGCCAAACTGCGAGAACTTCGCGATCAAATGGAATCGGCGACGGGAGTTTCGCTCCCCGAACTGTCGATGGGAATGAGCGGCGATTACCCCGCCGCGATTGCCGAAGGAGCCACGCTGGTCCGTATCGGCACGCGACTGTTCCAAGGTGTTCTGCCAACTGGTTGATGCCGAGACGGAGGGAGGGGAATTTCATTTTAGCAACGCGTGAACAACAAGCCTCGTAGGCCAGGCCCCGCCTGACGATCGTCCGCCGCCGATCGATCTTGCTCTTGCGAAAGCGATCGAAAGGACGACTCGCTTTGTTCCAAAGCATCGGCGCGGCCGCCATGTGAGACATGGCCTACGGCGTGATTGCCAATCGCTTCCTACAAAGCTTGCATCAACGCTTCGCCAAACGCTTGCCTTACCTTGGAGGCGTCCGCATTCGGAAAATTGGCTCGCTGGACCATCAAGATCATCGCCACTTCTTTTTCCGGATCGATCCAAACCTGCGTTCCATGAGCGCCACCGTGACCGAACGTTCCCGACGTGAGGGCCTTGGTCACGCCCTGCGGTTCGCGAATCACGCAGCAACCGATTGCCCATCCGTTGCCAGGAGTGAAACCGGTTTTCAAATCGCCGGTGCAGATCGTTCGCATTTGCTGCACAGCGGCCTCGGACAACAATTGCTCCTCGTCCACCCGGCCATCTCTCAACAACATTTGGCAGAACTTGGCGTAATCATCCGCCGTCGAAAACAGCCCACCGTTCGCTGCCGGGAATCGAGAGCGATTCATCGCGGTGCCACCGGATAGAACACTGATCGCGGCTTCTTCCAAACGCTTTGGTTTCTCGCCATCTCCTTCAACCACGCGGTAGGACTTCGTCAATCGCTGGTGCTGTTCGGGTGACAGATAAAACGTCGTGTCTTTCATCCCCAGCGGCTGACAAATTCTTTCCTCAACAAAGCGATCAAAGGTCATTCCCGAGACCACTTCGACAATTCTCGCCGCGGTGTTGATACCGGTCTGGCTGTATCGCCATTCGCTGCCTGGTTCGAACATCACCGGCAACTCCGCGTATCGTTTGGCGACGATCTCCAGCGAGGGATCCGTGTAGGCACTCTCGCGTGGCAATTCGCTCATCCCGGAAGTGTGCGTCATCAGATGTCGAATCGTGATGTTCGCAGGCGTGCCATCAGCCAACTTCAGATTCTTCATCATTGGCAGATGCTTGGAAATCGGATCATCAACGGACAATTTGCCTTCATCCTGCAGCATCAACACGCATGCCCCAGTGATGGGTTTGGTCATCGAAGCGATCCAAAACAGAGTGTCTCGTTGCAACGGTGTTTGCTCGGTAACGTCAGCCATCCCGACCACACTGACGTGCTTCAACGAATCCGGTCCGACCACCAACGTGACCGCGCCCGCGATTTCTTTGTCCGCCACGAACTGTTGCATTGACTGCGTGATCCCCGAAATTTCGGGATCGTTTGCTCGAGCGTGATCGACCGCCACATTCCCGGCCAACAAACTCATCACCAATCCACCCAAAATCCAACGCATGATCTCGCCTCCGCCAAGAAAGAATTCATTAGCACCCGGCACAATTGCCTGACGCCCCCAATCAATCGGCTCATTCTATTCGGACTGACAAACGGAATGTTTGCTCACCCGCAGCACGGGATTTTCTTCGTCACGGATTTATGGCATGGTGGCAAACGGCGAAACGTTTTCAGTCAGTGCGTTCGCACAGTTCCCTCCCTCGAATCGAGAACCATCGTTGGCGAAGAAGAAAATCGAAACGCGAATGCGGACCTTTGGCATTCACTCCAAGTGGGACGGGGAATCCAAAGAACTGCCGCGGTTCATCCGTAGCACGACCACCATCCAGGCACTTGTCGACTTTGAGTTTGGATTCATCGTCAACATCAAGGGTGCCAAGAACCAAGAGCTGTTTTTCTGCATCGATCACCCGGGCATCAAGGACGAAAGCGGCAAGACTCGCGCACCCTTTGATGGTTCCGTGTATGTCAAAACCAACGACTGGAACTTCTACTTGGGCGACACGATCTGGAACCCGATCGATGACAAACTCGGGCCATGGCAGATGTGGCTGGAGATCGACGGCAACATCATCGCCGAGAAAACCTTTGAGGTTGTCCCGGCATCGGACGTGGCAGAGGTTTCGTGAAAACGCGGGACAGGCTGCCAGCCTGTCAATTCATCGCGACGACAGACTAGAGGCCTATCCCACACTGCCGCCGACCTACAACTCCATTGCCAGAGCTTCTTCGGTGAAGATCGTTTGGGCACGGTCGGGACCGACGGACAACACGCCGACGGGGATACCAACCAGCTCTTCGATACGTTTGACGTAGGCCAACGCCAAGGGTGGGAAATCATCGACCGAGCGGGCGTCATCGACGGGCGTGTTCCAACCTTGGATCGTTTCGTAAATCGGTTTGCAACGACGAAGCTGTTCCGCGTGAGCGGGCACGCGGTGGATTTCCTCGCCATCCAATTCGTAGGCGACGCAGACCTTCAGTTCATCGAAGTGAGCGAGCACGTCCATCATCATCAATGCCAGTCGGGTCACGCCTGACAAGCGAGCGGTGTAGCGCACGGCAACCGCGTCGAACCAACCGCAACGACGTGGGCGTCCGGTGGTCGTTCCGAACTCGTTTCCAAGTTTGCGGATCTTCTCGCCCGTTTCGTCTTCCAGTTCGCTCGGGAAGGGACCGCCGCCAACTCGCGTGCTGTACGCCTTGCAGACACCGAGAACTTGATTGATCCACTTGGGAGGCACACCGGCACCGGCACACACGCCCACGCCTGACGAGTTGCTGCTGGTCACAAACGGGTAAGTCCCATGGTCGATGTCCAGCAAAGCGCCTTGGGCACCTTCGAACAACATCTTTTGGTTGGCTTCGGCGGCGTCCAAGACCATGTCGGTCGTGTCAGCGATCATGGGAGCCAAACGTTCGGCCCAAGAAGCCGCCAGAGCGACCATTTTCTCGGGTGCGATCGATTCCAGCTCTTCCTCGGAAGCACCGATGTTCTTCAGTAGCGTTTGCTTTTGCGTCGCGACCGTGGCGATGCGTTCGTCACGTGACCCTTCGATCAAGTCGATCATTCGGATCGCGTGGGTGCGTCCGACTTTGTCTCGGTAACACGGGCCGATGCCGCGATTGGTTGTGCCGATCGATTCGCCACGCACAGCGGTTGCGTTGATCGTCGCGTCTTCAATCATGTGCCACGGCATGACCAAGTGGGCACGCTCGCTGACCTTCAGGTTTTCGAAGACATCAATCCCGCGAGCTTGCAAGCCATCGATTTCTTGCAGCATCGTGGTCGGGTTGATCACGACACCTGGCGTGATCACGTTTTGAACATCGCTGTGCAGAATCCCAGATGGGATGTGGTGCAGTTTGTAGGTTTCATCGCCCGCGACGACGGTGTGTCCCGCGTTGGCTCCGCCTTGATAGCGAACAACCCAATCAAAACGTGGTGCCAACAAGTCGACGAGTTTGCCTTTGGCTTCGTCGCCCCACTGCAGACCAATGACGCAAGTACCGGACAAGAGATTCTCTTTCAGTGATGGAAGGGTCGTTGAGACGAACGGGCGATTCGTCGAGCAAACTGCACGCGAATGGGTCCGCTTCGTTTTCGATCAAGGTTGGAAAGAAGTCAGCCACCGGCTGACACAAGATCATGCTCGCGGGCCGCGAAGGCGGCCCGGCGGATCGTCTCCACGCGATCACCCCTGCTCGCAAACCTTGCGAACAGGGAATGATTTGCGTGCTGAGATTCAGGACAAAGCGGCTTTGACAACCGCGTCGGTGTTGATGCCGAAGTGCTCGTAAACGGCATCGAATGGGCCACTGGCACCGAACGAATGCATGCCGATGAATTTGCCTTGCGAGCCAATCCAGCGGTCCCAGCACATTTGAATGCCAGCTTCGACGGCCACGCGGTTGGTGACTTCAGGTGGCAAGACTTCGTTGATGTACGAGGCGTCTTGCTGAGCGAAGATGTCCATGCACGGCATACTGACGACACGAACCTTTTTGCCTTGAGCGGTCAATTGCTCACCCGCATCCACGGCCATGTGAAGTTCGCTGCCGCTGCCCATCAGAATCACGTCCGGCGTGCCTTCGCAGTCGCTGAGGATGTAACCACCGCGAGCACATCCCGATGCCGCGGCGTACTTGCTGCGGTCCAGGGTAGGCATGTTTTGACGCGACAGAACAAACGCACTGGGGTGATCGTTGATGCCCATCGCGGTGCGATAGCACTCAGCGACTTCGTTGGAATCACCAGGGCGGAAAACGTTCAAACCTGGGATCGCGCGGCAAGCGGTCAGGTGCTCGACGGGCTGGTGAGTCGGTCCGTCTTCGCCGACGCCGATCGAATCGTGCGTCAGGATGTACAGGGTGGGTTGATGCATGATGCTGGACAACCGCATTCCACCACGCATGTAATCGGTGAAGACGAAGAACGTCGCCGCGTAACCACGCAAACCGGACAAGCACAAACCGTTGGCGATTCCGGACATCGCGTGTTCGCGAATTCCGAAGTGCAGGTTGCGGCCTTTGTATTGGCGAGGAAGGAATTCGCCGGCACCTTCGAACTTCAAGTCCGATTTGTTCGACGGTGCCAAGTCAGCACTTCCGCCGATCATGAAGGGAACGTTCTTGGCGATCGCGTTGAGGACTTTGCCGCTGCTGTTGCGGGTCGCGTCGCCCTTGGCGTCGGCTTCGAAGACAGGGATGTCTTTGTCCCAACCTTCGGGCAATTCGCCCGCGAACATGGCTTTCAATTCGGCAGCCTTGGCCGGCTCGGCCGCTTGGTACTTGGTCCAAACGTCTTCCCACTGGCTCGATGCCGTTGCACCGCGTTTGCCAACGCCTTCGGAGAAGTGTTCTTTGACGCCAGCGGGCACATAGAATTTTTCGTCTTCGGGCAATCCGTAAGACTTCTTGGCCAGGGCGACTTCGTCCCAACCCAGTGGTGCGCCGTGAGCGCCGTGCGTGTTTTGCTTGTTGGGTGCACCGTAGCCGATGATCGACTTGACCACGATCAAAGTGGGCTTGTCACTGCAGGCTTGGAATTTCGCAATCGCTTTGCCAAGGGCGTCGACATCGTTCGCGTCGTCCACGTGCAGGACGTTCCATCCGAGTCCTTCGAACTTTTTGCCCATGTCTTCGCTGAAGGCGAGCTCGGTGTCGCCCTCGATGGTGATGTTGTTATCGTCGTACAACCAGCAAAGGTTGTCGAGCTTCAAGTGACCGGCGACCGAAGCGGCTTCGGTCGCGATGCCTTCCATCAAGTCGCCATCGCTGCAGATGACGTAGGTGTTGTAGTTGAACAGTGTCAGATCGTCGGTGTTGTAGTTGGCGGCCAACCATTTTTCGGCCATCGCCATGCCGACGCTGTTGCTGACGCCGGCACCGAGAGGTCCGGTCGTGGTTTCGATCCCGGCGGCTTCGGCAAATTCGGGGTGCCCAGCACAAACGCTGCCGATTTGGCGGAAGTTTTTGATGTCTTCCAGCGTGATCGATTCACCGCCGGTCGGTTTGCCGTAGCGGTCCGTCGCTTGGACGCCGATCAAGTGCAGCGTGCTATAGAGCAGCATGCTGGCGTGGCCGCAGGACAACACGAATCGATCCCGGCCCGGCCAGTGTGGCTTGGCGGGGTCATAATTCATCGTGTTTTGGAACAATTGATACGCGATGGGGGCCAAGGCCATCGGTGTGCCGGGGTGACCACTGTTGGCGGTTTGAACGGCATCCATGCTGAGGCAGCGGATGGTGTCGATGGCGAGGGTTTGAATGTCAGTGGAGGTGGCAGTCATCGGCACGCGAGAGATGGTTGGAGGAGCAAAATTTCAGACCCCGAAAGCCTACCGGCGGGGCCCGAAACACGAAAGCCCTGAGGCGAAACCACCCCCTCAAATCACCAGAATCCCCCTCCATGGATCCGGTACACTGACCGTATCCCATCACCCCTGATCCCATGTTTTGAGGCCGAGAAAGATGAAACGGCGAAACAAGAGGAAGATTGCCTACGTTGCCCTGGCCGCGATCGCGACCTGCGATTTCGGTATTTCCGCGGCCCAGCCCCCTGAGTTTCAGGGCCCTCGGTTCGAAGCCCCGAAATCAGGCCCAAACGGCCCAAGACGCCCCGACAGCCCACCCGCGATTCCGCCTCGCTCACCGGGGCATTCACCGGCACCCTCCGCCAACGCAGGCCCGCAACGCCCCGGCCCGTCTCGAAGTTTGGCGTCGCATGAAAAACAAGCCCTGGAGTGGGCGATGTTCCTGCAGCATCGCTTTCACCAACCAGTGGAACTGGACGCCGAACGGAAGCTCAGCGAGCTGCCTCGATTGATCCGGGAGGAACTCGGCGTCCCCTGCACGATCGACGAATCCGCGATGCGAATCGCGAAAATCGATCCTTCTTCCGCGATCGTCGAAGTGCGTGCGATGGAAATCCCGCTGCACGTCGCTCTGAAACAGGCCCTCGCTCCACTGAACTTGGCCGCCAAGCTGACTTCGGACGGCTTGGTGATCACCGCGGATTTCACGAGGCTCGCGCGAGCCGGCATCGCCACGGATCACTGGGCGGGGATCTCCGCCAAATCCGCCAAGACGATGCAGTCCGACCTGAACCAAACGGTCACGATTGAGTCCGACGACATGCCCTTGGAAGAGGCGGTCGATTCTCTGCAAGAACACCTTCATCACCGCATCGTGCTCGACGTTTTCGCGATGGAAGACGAAGAACTGTCAGCCGACCTGCCTGTGAATCTTCATGCCAAGGAAACCAGCTTCCGCTCGGTCATGAATCGAATGCTTCGCGATCTGAACCTGACCCTCCAATTCGAGGACGATGTGTGGGTCGTGACGACGATCACTGCGGCTGA
>NZ_JBICHO010000430.1:0-6050 GCF_043100905.1 Rhodopirellula sp. JB055
GGCGAGTGTGTGCCCAACACTCCTGGCAACACTTTCATGTGCTCCGAACAGGAGTTTGGCGACTTTATTTTGAAACTGCAGTACAAATTCCTGGAAGCTGGCAACTCGGGCGTTCAATTCCGCTCCGCAGCTCGCCCAGAAGGAGATCGAGAACGAGTCTTTGGCTATCAAGCAGAAATGCGTCCGGGGGGCGACATGACCGGTCGCATCTACGACGAAGGCCGACGCGGTCACAAACATGGCATCATTTGGCTGGACGCCTACACGCCTGAGGAACGCCTTGCTGCCGCACAAAAGAATTGCCGCCAAGGCGAATGGAACGAATTGGAAATCCAGTGTGTCGGCCCCTCGATCAAGACTTGGTTGAACGGCCACTTGGTCGTCGACATGTTCGACAGTTTTTCCATGAAGGGTTTTCTGGGGCTACAAATTCACGCAGGCAAATCGGGCTCCGTTGCTTGGAAGAACATCCGCATCAAGGATTTGGGTGAAAGCCAGTGGAAGTCGTTCTTTGACAAAGGCGAAGACGGCAACTACCAACTTCAGGACGCGAAGTTCGTGTTGCCGAAAGAATGGTCGTTCACCGAAGATGGCATTTTGCACGGCGTCCACTCCAAAGACCAAGGAAAAGACGGTCTGGTCATTTCCAACGACAACTACGACGACTTCATCGCTCGGGTGACGTATCGCATGCAAGGCGGTAACAGTGCGTTGTACTTCCGCGCGGAGGAAACCAGTGCGCCTTGGGTGCTACGCGGCTTCCAAAACGAGATCGCAAACAACGGCAAGGATTCGGCTCTTTGGCATACCGCCGGAATCATTGATGGAAAGAAGATCCCCGGTCGCGGTTGGATCGTGACCAACGATGAGTTCGTCGAAAAGGTTCGTAATCGCGACGGAGGCTGGAACACGACCTGCACGGCCGCCTACGGTGATCGCCTCGTCCAAACACTGAACGGATTTTGCACGTCGGACATCATCGATGAAGAATGCGAAAGAACCGGCAAGCTCGGTTTGCAGATGCACGGCGGCACGGATTGTGAAATGTTCTTCAAAGACTTTGAGGTCATGCCGATCACCGACGAGATGAAGAAACTGATCGATCGGAAGTGAATCCGTAGGTGCGATACGCAGGTGGGCAGGAATGATGAAGCACGACCATGTGAGCCGTTTGGGCGTTCACGCTGGCTGTGCGTGCAAACCGTGGCGAATGCCAGCGACTCACTGGCCGCGATGATTCCTGTGTACCTGCTTCATACAAGGCGACACCAATTATCACCATGGTTTACAGCGGAATGAATTCCAAACTCGTTAAGCAATTTGCAATCTCAGCTTGCCTGTCGGTTCTCGCGTTGCTGAACACGAGCACTGTGATGGCACAGGACAAGCCAGCCTCATCCAACGCAGTCATCACGATCGCTTTGATTGGCGACTCGACGGTCGAAGACGAATCCGGTTGGGGCGCTGCGTTTCGCGAAAGATTCACCGACGACGTCAAGGTTCTGAACTTCGCGAAAGGCGGCGCCAGTTCAAAGAACTGGTACAGCGGCAATCGCATGCCCGCCGTGCTGAAAGCGAAACCCGATTACGTTCTGATTCAGTTCGGACACAACGATCAGCCGGGCAAAGGCCCCGAGCGAGAAACCGATCCCAAGACGACATACCGCGACAGTTTGCAACGATATGTCCTGGAGTCGAGATCGATTGGTGCGGAGCCGATCTTGATCAGTTCTGTTACGCGGCGTCGGTTTGACAAAGACGGCAAGATCCGCACGTCACTGACACCGTGGGCGGACGCGACAGAAACGGTTGCAGCCGAGCTGGGCGTGCCGTTCCTCGACTTGCATCGCAGGAGCATTGAGCTGCACAACCGTCTTGGTCCAGAAGCCAGCATGGAGTTCAACTTCAAGGAAGGCGACCTAACTCATTTCAATGAAAAGGGCGCCGCCGTCATGGCGGATCTTGTCATCCAGGAATTGAAAAGCCAAGTTCCCGTTTTGAAGCGTTTTCTAAGCTCCACACCACGGTCGCCCAAGCACGATTCATCGGAATCGACTTCGAATCGGCCGTTGATGGCTTACGTCGGGACATTCAGTTCACCGCTTGGTGACGTCCCGCCGACACAAGTTGATCTGCCGGAGGGCAATGGCCGCGGCATTCATCTCTTTGAAGTCGATCGCGAAAGTGGTGCGCTGGATCCCGCCGGGACATTCGATCTGGGATCGAGTCCTGACTGCTTGGTGATCAATGAAGCGCGAGACCGATTGTACTCGAGCAACGAGACCGATCGCTTTGGCGAATCCAAACAAGGTTCCGTCAGTGCCTTCGCGATCGATCCCGCGGACGGGCAGCTCACGTTGCTGAACACCGTCAGCTCGGAAGGGGATGGGCCGACCTACGTCAGCATTCATCCGTCGGGAAAATTTTTGTTCGTTGCCAACTACTTCAGCGGCTCCATCGCCGTCCTTCCGATCTTGTCCGACGGCCGTTTGGGGAATGCCACCGATGTTCAACATGATTCTGGCAAAGTCGGCCCCACAACGGCGACTCACGCACCACCAGGCAGTTTCGCCATCAGCGGCCACGATGGCACTCACGCCCACATGATCCAGTCGGATCCGTCCGGCCGATTTGTGCTGCATGTGAACCTGGGCCTCGATAGGATTTTCGTCTGGAAGTTCGATGCTACCTCGGGCAAGTTGACTCCGAACAAACCTGCCAGCGTCGCGTTACCACCAGGCGATGGACCGCGCCATTTTGACTTTCATCCCAATGGGCGTTGGCTGTACTCGATCCAAGAAGAAGGCTCGACGGTCGTTTTGTTTGACTACGATTCGGCAAACGGAAAATTGTCGGAGCGTCAAACCGTTTCGTCCCTGCCTGAAGGCTATGCCGGCAGCAATTTTTGCTCAGAGATCTTGGTATCCAAGGATGGAAGGTTTGTGTACGCAGGCAATCGACTCCATGACAGCGTCAGCATCTTTGCGATCCAAACCGACGGCACGCTGCGTCAGGTGGGCAATGAGTGGACTCGAGGAAATTACCCACGCAGTTTCAACTTCGATCCCAGTGGAACGTTCCTGTACGTTTGCAATCAACGAGCAGACAACGTCACCGTTTTTCAAATCGATCGCAAGTCCGGTTTGCTGGCATTCACCGGTCATTACGCTCCCGTGGGCAACCCTTCCAGCATCACGTTTGTCGATCTAGCAGCATCTGCCGACTCAGTTCACGCCCAGCGCCGAGTCAGTGTCCCGGAGGCGCACCAAGCAGTTGCCGTGGACGGCCAATCCTTTTTCGCGATCTCCAATCGAAAAATCGCTCAGTACGACAAGCAATCCGCGAAGCGACTGGCTGTCTGGGAAGCCCCCAATGACTCGCGAATCAAACATCTCAACAGTGGTGTCGTCATCGACGGGCGTTTGTATTGTGCCAATTCCAATTGGCCCGCCAAACCGCTGAAGAACTCACTTGAGATCTTCGATGCCGAAAACCTGAAGCACTTGCAATCAAAACCATTCCCCGAATTCGATGGCGCAATCAACTGGATCGATCGGCACCAAGACGCATGGTGGATCGTGTTTGCCTATTACGGTGAGGCGGAGGTTCGGCGCACGAAACTGATCCGATACGATGACGACTGGAACCAAACTGGCGAATGGACTTTTCCCGAATCGGTGATTCAGCGTTTCCTGCCGATGAGTAACTCCGGTGGTGCGTTTGATGCGAACGGGCAGTTGTACGTGACCGGGCATGACCATGCCGAACTGTACGTGATGAACGTGCCAGCAGACGGCGGGGAACTGGAGCACGTCACGACGTTGCCCGCACCGATAGCTGGACAGGGCATCGCATGGGACGACGATCAGCCGGGCTCGCTGCTTGGAATCGTTCGCTCCAGTCATGAAGTGATCTTCATGCGTGTGCCGCGGACAGACTGACGTGTCCGAAACGACTATTCTATTCACGCTCCGACGATTGACCGCAACTGTTGCCTCTGTGCTCGCTCTGCCAACTGTCGTTCCGAAACGACAGTTGGTTGACGCGGTGATGGGGAGTGTCAGTTACAAGGTGTAGTACTCTTCCCAGCCTTTTCTGGGGGGATTTCCTTTCAGAAGTTGATTGGCTCGTTCGTTGTTCGTAATCTCTCGCTTTGCCGCATCGAACTTCAAAGTTCCTCCCAGCCGTTGAGCGATGCAGCCGAGCATGAAGACTTGCGTGAGCGGCCCCGAAACGGCGAACTTGGAATTGCATTCCTCCTTGCCCATTGCAGCGAGCAAGAAGTTCTTCATGTGATTTTGGTTGGTTTCGCCTGCGGGAACATCCGGTGTTTCAACCGGATCGGACAGAATGCTGAGCTTTGCACTGTGAGTGCCACCTAAGAAGGTGAGGTCATCGCTGTAGATCACTTTGCCGCACGCCGGCACTGATTTGCCTTTGCCCAATTCTTTGGGTTGTGGCGGTTGGTTTTTGACGCCGTCGTACCAATTGATTGACATCGCTGGCATCCCCGGTCCGCGTTCCGCGAATTCGAAAGCGATGGTGGTTGCCATTGGATAGATCAAATCGTTTGGACCTTCCAACTTGTCGGCACGCACTTCGTATGGCAGTCCCAATTCGAGGAAACGGTGGATGCTGTCCAGGGTATGAGGCCCCCAATCGCCGAAGGCACCATTGCCGTAGTCGTACCAACCTCTCCAATTGCCTCCATCGAGTCGTTTGCTGTAGTCACGCATTGGTGCGGTCGCCGACCAAACGTCCCAATTCATTCCGGACGGCATGGTCTCCGCAGCGGGATAGCTCGTGACGTTTCCCCACGGATGCCAGCGACGGCCCTTGTTCATGCAAGCGTCGACGCGGCGGACGTTTTTGATGATTCCTTCGTCGACCCAAGTTTTGAACTGCATCCGTTGCGAGGACGAATGACCTTGGTTCCCCATTTGGCAAATGCCATTGTGCTTCTTTTCGGCGGCGATCAACAGTTCGCACTCTTCGAAGGTGTGAGCGAGCGGCTTTTCCACGTAGACCGCCACGCCTTCCGAGATGGCACGCATGGCGATGGGGAAGTGTGTGTGATCGGGAGTTCCGACGGTGCAGGCGTCAATTTTGCCGCCCATGTCATCAAACATCTTGCGAAAGTCGTCATAGACCTTCGCGTCCGGGTGTTGGGCTTTGAAGCGATCCGTGCGTGACGGATCGACGTCGCAAAGTGCAACGACGTTTGCCAAGCCGGACTTGATCGCATCGTTGCCAATGGCGGCTCCCCGGTTGGTGCAGCCGATGATCGCCAGGTTCACCTTGTCACTGGTCTCAGCAGCGTTTGCGGATTCGAGTGCAAATGTCCCGATGCCAGCGGTGGCGATCGTGGCTGTTTTCAAGAAAGAACGACGACTCGCGTTTGTCAACGTTTTGGTCACTGCGGTGGGTTCCAGATGGATGGAGAAAGGTGGGCGACGATTCCGATTTCTTGCCGACCATGATAGCCGAACCGGAGCAACGTTGCTCTCGACGCTTTCCAGTCAAAATCACGAGCGTCTGTTGGTCACAAGTGTTGTGGCAACCATTGCGAGAGGAAACTATTCCCTGGGTGCTTGAGTTCACCGACGCGGATTTGGACCGACCGTTGAGCGAACCAGAGAAAGTCGCGGCAACGGTTCGAGAGATGTTTGACGGCGAAACGCCCGTTCGGACGATGGCCGTCGCCGAGAAATTGGGGCGGAACTACGGCACAGTGAAAACGCATCTGCACCGAGGAGGCAACATAGGGTTACTAGTTCAGGTGCCGCGCAAAGGCTGGCTGGTCGGCAAATGAGAATCACGCCGCGTTCACGCCAATCGGATCGCCGACGCCAACTGCAGGGTAATGTCGTTTCGTCACGCCAACTGCGGTTCGGTGACAAGGTCATCATCGACGGTCACCAATTCCGCTATCTTGGTCGCGATCTCATCCAATGTATCTTCCGCAGTGTCCAAACCACTGCGAGAGCCAAGAAGCGGACTCACGTCTCGAAGAGCGCCATACGTCGTGTCATGAATAATGGGTACAAGAA
>NZ_JBICHO010000431.1:0-12907 GCF_043100905.1 Rhodopirellula sp. JB055
CTCTTCCGATCTCCGCATGCCAATCCTTAGCGGACAAGAAGCATTGACGATGTTGAAGGAGGACGCCGCCACCGCGTCCATTCCGGTTGTCGTGTTGTCGGCGAGTCCAGGAGATTGCGCGTTGATGCTCGACCAGGGTGCAGCGTTCTTCCTGTCCAAACCATTTGAAACGCAAGCTTTGCTCGATGCCGTGCAGGCTTGCCAGAACCATTCAGGCTTCCAGTTGGAAGCGATGCCCGTAACAAGCTGAACTCTCCTGGAGGAACCAGGTCGAGGGAAAGCCGCGGAGTCGAGACTTTGGTTTCGAGTCCTGTAGCATTAGTGGTTTCATGATGATGCCACGAAGCATATTCAATTGCAAATTCCTCGAAGCATTTGCACCGAGTCGGTGCAAAGTCACAAAACATCGCAACTTGATTGGAATCGTAAATGAACACGACCGCAGTAGACACCATCGCAATCAACCCCAGTACCGAACCATTGCACGGAGCGACCACACGTCGTTCGTCTAGGAGATTGATTCGAGAACCCAAGTTTTTGTCTCACCCTCGGGTGAGATCAAAGAATGGGAAAGTCACCAAGTGTGACGATTGGGTTCTGTGCATCGATGACGACTCGGATTTTTCATACAGCATGAAGTTGAGTCTTCAAAATCGAGGCTACAAAGTCGCCCGTGCTCAAGAAGCCAGAGCGGGCTATCAACTCGCCTTTGAATTTGAGCCCATCGCGATCCTTTTGGACTTGATGATGGCCGATCAGAGCGGTGAAGATCTGTTAGCAGAGTTTCGCTTTCATCCTGCGCTGATGCACATTCCGGTGTTCATCGTGACCGGGGTCTACTCCAGCAATTCGCGAGATCGGTTGCTTGCCAGTGGTGCCAGTGATGTGTTTCGAAAGCCAGTGGATCTCGACGCGATCACGGAAGCGATTGAATATCATCGCCCCACGAGCTAGCAAACGGGGCAGTGGACTTCGCCGTCCACCATTCTTTCGACTTTGGTAGTCCAAGCAGCTTTTCAATCACCGCTCCCTTCGGGAGCGTCGTGCCGTTTTGGAGTGCTGTGTCGCCAAGCGTTTCCGATCACTCTCCCTCGGAAGGATCGGAAAAGTAGATGGTGGCTGGCGTCAGGGTTTCGCCCCGGGTGGGGCCGTCGTGTTTAGCTCGGGACGGAAGCCCCGAGAGGCCTTAGCAGTTCGAGTGAATGCGGCTTTGCGAAGCCAAGGCGGCTCGATCCAAGCAACGACTCAGCGTTTTTCGTTCAGTGCCAACAACGCTCGGCGACTGTCGTTGTAGTCCAGGGCGACGACTCGCAGGTCGGTTGGCAATTTTCGGATGACTGGGTCGATGTAAGGATCGGCTTGGCCAGCGATCAATCTTTCGGCCCAATCACCATGCAGGTCGACTGAGTCCACATCGATTTTGGCGGCCACGTGTCGGATCAAAGTTGGAAGCGATCGGATCGGTGTGTCGGCACGGTGTCCCGAAGCGACCTGTCGCAGCCGAGCTTCGGCGGACGCCAATTGGCGAGCCAGACTCCATGCAGCATCGTCGCCTTCGCGGTGAACGGCGACGGTGAAGTGGGCTTTGCCAAGCATCGTGGACGACGAGCTGGTTTCCAGCAGTGGCATCTCTGACCAGACGCCACTGATCGGGCTGGTTCTCGCAGGTTTGCCATACGCCATCACAACGACGTCCAGCATGCCAGCGCGAAATCCGGGAGGCACGTCGAAGGCAACCTGAAAGGCTTTCTCACCTTCCAAAACTTGTTGAGATGTCCAGCGGAGTTTGTAGTAAACACCTCGACCGCGTTCAATGGTTCCCGCAGCCGAAACGGCATGCAAGGGAGCATGCCTGTCAAACTGAATCGCCTCGGATTGCTTTTCGCCGTTGTCGGCGCCCAGGTGGGCCGAAGCCAAGTGGCCGTAACCACCGTCGGCGGCGATCCCGATGGAACGCGTGGATTCGTCGGAGCGTTTGACTTGGATGGGACTGGCGTAATCGGTTCCCGTTTCCGTGCGAGGCGAATAGTCCAGCACTCGCCATGAGGTGGATCGCGGAACGACTTGAATCATCCAGCGATCAATCGTCGGCAATTTGCTGCCCGACACCATCGACGACAATCGCAACTCGATTTGCATGGACTCGCCGGCATGAACGGTCGGTGTCAGGCGATTCGAAAGATCGACTGGGCGAGCGACTGCGGTTGGTGGCAAGTCAAACGAGAGGGCTTGGACGTTTTCGTCGGCGGCGATGTTGGAGGCCAACAAAGCCAAGGCGAACGCAACAGCGTAAGACGTGACTTGGGTTTGTAAGAATTTCATCACTGTGTCTCCGCGACCAGACAATTGATTGACGGTGTCAGTCGGTTCATCCGACTCAATTCCGTTCCATCTTGGATGCGGGCTGGCTCTCGTCAGCAAGAAGAGTGTTTCCTCATTTCCGCGAAGGACAAGGATTGCAAACGAGGTGCCAGAAAAGCTGCCGTTTGCCGAGTCAAAGACACCCGCGGCTGTGAAACTTGCGGGTGTGTTGGGTTGGTTCGCTGATTGCGGGAAGTCAGCCCGTTTGGAGGCGTGAAACAATCCGTTCAGGAGTGCATCCGCGGCAGGTCGCTGCCCTCAGCGATGATCTCACTTTCCAACTTGGACAGTTCCGTGAGACGTTCACGAACCGATTCACGATCAGCGAAATGCTCGGCTAGTTTCACATACGTCGTGTGATGGCGGGCTTCGCTTTCGAACAACCCAGCGTAAAACGCGGACAATTCCGGTTCGCGTTCTGCAACATGTTCGGCCAGCAATCGGAATCGTTCGCAACTGCGCGCTTCGATCAACGAAGCGACCAGCATTCGATCGACAGCCCGAGCGGGATCGTTCTGACGAATCAACGCGGTCAGTTTGCGACCATAAGGCCCGGGAGCGATTCGGCGGAACGGGATGTCTCGTTGTTTCAGAATATCAACGACCATGAAGAAGTGTTCCAGTTCTTCTTCCACGATCGTTGCCATCTCACGACAGATGTCGAGGTTTTCGGTGTAGGCATTCATCAGGTTCATCGCTGTCGACGCGGCCTTGCGTTCGCAGTGCGCGTGATCGAGCAGCAATTCATCGAGATGGTTGTCGACTTGTTCCAGCCAACGTTTCGTTGATTCGGACTGCAGGTGAAGCATCGCGATCAAGCCTCCAACAGTGCGGAGGCAAACGTGTCGGGATCAAACTTGGTCATGTCTTCGATGCCTTCACCTAGCCCGACGAATTTGACCGGCAGTTCAAACTGTTCACGAATTGGCAGGACAACGCCGCCTTTCGCGGAACCATCGAGTTTGGACAGGATGATGCCTGTGCAACCGGCGGCATCGCTAAAACCTTTGGCTTGGCTGATGGCGTTTTGACCGGCGGTCGCGTCGAGAACCAGCAGGACTTCGTGTGGTGCACCGGGCAGTTTTTTGTCGATCACGCGGCGGATCTTTTCCAACTCCAGCATCAACTTGCCCTGCGTTTGCAAGCGGCCGGCGGTGTCGATGATCGCGTAGTCCGCACCGATTTCGATCGCCTTTTCAGTTGTCTGGTATGCGACGCTGGCCGGGTCCACTCCGCTGGGGCCGGTGACGATTTCGCAACCAATTCGTTCTGACCAAATGGTTAGCTGTTCGACCGCCGCTGCACGGAACGTATCACCGGCCCCCAGCACGATCTTGCTGCCTTGAGAGACCAAGTGATGCGAGAGTTTTCCAATCGACGTGGTTTTGCCGCTGCCGTTGACGCCAACGACCAAAATCACTGTTGGGGGTGAGTCCGCTTTCGCGAGTTCGCCGTGATCTTGTTTGAGTTGTTCGCGAATGTCTTCGGTGATGGTCTCGACGACTTCTTCCAGGTGCACGACGCGGCCGCGAAAATCTTTGGCGACGCGGTCGCGAATTCGGCCGGCGGGACCGGCGCCCATGTCGGTGCGGATCAAGCGAGCGTAAAGTTCACCCAGAAAATCCTCGTCGACCAAGCGGCCTTCCGCTTTGAACAGGTCACGAATGTCCGTTCCGAGCACCCGGCGAGTCTTCTGCAGGCCGGTTTTCATTTTGCCAAACAGGCCACCGGAAGCTTCTTCTCCTGCCGATGTCGAGGAAGAGGTGGAGGAGTCGTCGCTCGAGTCGTTCTTTTTGGATCGCCAGAAAGCCATCGATCAGTGCACGTTTGGGAATGGAGCGTGTGGAAGAGCCAATTGGTGACCGCGGCGAAATCCGCTGGCCTCTCAAATTGTGTCGCAATGCGATGAAATCCACAACCCGGGGAGGTCCATGGAGGCGATGGTTCGTGCATCGGTTGGGTTAAGATGGGCTGCATCCCCACTTCTCTTCCTACGGTTGTTCATTCATGTCCCTCACGAGCGCAATCTTGCGGCCTCAATGGATCGCCACGCTGTTTCTATTGGTCAGCGTTGCAAACTCCTCCGCCGAACGCCCTGCCTGGACCGAATCACGACTTCATGGCACTCCCGAACCACCGTTGCCGATGAAGGTGGAACGTGTGCACCCGAACTTGGTGCTCCGGTCGCCGATCACCGCCATGGATTTGCCAGGCACGAATCGACGCCTCGTGCTTCAAGTGAACGGACAAGTGTCAACGTTCGAAAACCGAGAGGATGTGCAGTCGATGGATTTGGCGCTGGACCTCAACGCTGCCAATCAAAACGTGAACCCTGAGGAACGGATTGCGGCGGCGAGAGATCTGACGCTGCATCCGAATTTTGAGAACAACGGCTATCTGTACATCGTTTGGTCGATCCGCCCGCACGACGTCGAAGGCGGCACCCGGATTTCACGTTTTCAAATGGAGTTGCCATCCAAGCAACAGCCCGACGAGGCGGCGAGCGGCGATTCGTCGGAAATCGCCACGCCACAAATTGCTCCCGATTCGCGACTGGATTTGTTGTCCTACCCGTCGGGTGACCACATCGGGGCATCCCTCAACTTTGGTCCGGACGGGTACCTGTACATCACAACGGGTGATGGTTCGCTGCCGTTTCCGCCCGACGTCAATAAGGCCGCTCAGAACATCGGCGACCTTCGCGGCAGTGTGCTGCGAATCGATGTGAATCAAACCAGCGAGTTGGTCGACGGAACGACGTTGCCCTATCGGATTCCCGATGACAATCCGTTTGTTGATGTCCAAGGGGCTCGAGGCGAGATCTATGCGTTTGGGTTGCGCAATGGTTTTCGCGCAGCCTTTGATCCCACAACCGACGAACTCTGGGTGGCCGATGTGGGCTGGGAAAAGTGCGAGATGCTGCACCGAATCGTTCCCGGTGGCAATCATGGTTGGAGTCTCTACGAAGGTCCTCATCCAGTGGATCTGGAACAGACACCTGGGCCGGGAAAAGTGATTTTGCCCGAGGTCGTGTTCCCTCGCAGTGAATCGCAATCGATCACGGGAGGCGTGTTTGTTCCGCCAAACGCGATTGCGTTGAATGAGAGCGAATCCTTGGCGGATGAGTACTTGTGCGGGTGCTTCATGAACGGGAACGTTTGGTCGATCGACACGCAGTCGAAATCCAAGACGGGCCAACCGCCGGTGCCGCGAAAAATTGCCAGCACAGGTTTGAAGATCATTGATTTCTTCGTCAGCAGTCGTGCGTCCAGCGCGGCAGAGCCGAGTTCAGAAGTGTTGCTGGTCGACTACGCCGGCGGACTGTATCGGTTGGTTGCCAACGAATCAGTGGATGATTCACAATCCTTTCCACAACATCTCAGCGAAACCGGTCTGTTCGCGGACACAGCCAACCTGGTGCCGAACCCGGGCGTTGTTGCTTACCAACCAGCCGCAACGATGTTTCGCGATGGCATTCGGACACTTCGGTTCGTCGGGGTTCCCGGTCAAGAACCGATCCATCCGATGCGAAAACGCTATGTGCCGGGGACCGTGTTTGCGAACACGTTGATCCGAGACGTGTTGGATTCGGATGGGAAGCCGAAGGCGATCCGGCTGGAAACACAGTTGCTGTCGTTTGATGGTTTGAACTGGAACCCAACCACATTCGCATGGAACGATACACAAACCGATGCGACGTTGGTTCCTGCGATGGGAGCGACCCAAACCTTTCGGGTAGACGATCCGATTTGGGGACCACGCGATTGGGAACACCGTTTCTATGCTCGCGATGTTTGCATCACCTGTCACAACGTTGCCAACCCAGGGGCGGCTTCGTTGGTGCCTGAAAATCTGCGTGATGAGACTGGTCCGGGATCTTGGTCGGAATTGGCTGAAGCCGGCTACTTGGTCCAAGCCAAAGCGAAACGCGGTCATGAAATGGTGGACCCGGCAGATGAGTCTCAACCGCTCAAGCAGAGGGCTCGTTCGTACCTGCATTCCAACTGCGCGCACTGCCATCGTCCGGCTGGCGGTGCGACATCGAAGATGGACCTGAGGCATATCAAACCGTTGGATCAAACTGCATTGATCGGCGTGCCAGCGGCTCAAGGGGATTTCGGCTTGGGAGCGAACACGCTGGTGGTTGATCCGGGACACCCCGAACAATCGGCCTTGGTTTACCGAGTCGCGACCGGCGGTCCGGGCAAGATGCCTCGTGTGGGTTGCTCTGCAGTGGATTTGGACGGTGCAAGGATGCTTTGGGATTGGGTGGAATCGATGTCGTCCAACAAGCCGTTGATAGAACCAGCCGTTTCAGCGAAACCCGCCAGTGAAACGCGGCAGGCGATGTCGTTGTGGAGTGAACTCTCGCGGCAATCACCCGAGAAGGCAAAGAAGACGGTCGTCGGCATTCTGAACCAAGAAGGCGTCACTCATCCGCCGGTGGTGCTGGGTTTGTTGCAGCCATGGATTGATCCCAGCCAACGAACGTTGTTGGTGGGCGAATCACCCGATGAAGACGCGTTGTTGGCTCTCGATGGCGACGCTCAACGCGGTTTGCAGTGGTTCTACGAATCCTCTGCGTCCCAGTGTCGACAATGCCACCGCATCGGCGGATTGGGCAAAGAGGTTGGCCCGTCGCTGGCCGGAATCAGCAAACGTCGAACGCGGGCAGAAGTCCTGCGAGGAATCATTGACCCGAGTGCGAAGATCGAACCTGAATGGCAGAGTCACACATTGTTGACAGTCGACGGCGATTTGGTCGCCGGCCGAATCCTTCGTGAAGACAATGACGTCGTCGTTGTGCAGCAAGCCGATGGAACTCAAATGACGCTTCCGGCAGAGGACATCGAAGTCTCAAAGCCCAACCAACAATCTTTGATGCCGGCTGGTTTGTTGTCTGCAATGACGCCGCAAGAGGTCGCGGACTTGCTCGAGTTTCTGATGCAAATAAACGAAGCGGGTGAATTGCCGGTCGCGGATTGATGCGTTGAGTGGTTTGACTGTCGAAACACCCGTTGATCGGTCCGGCTCACGATGAGACAACCTGTAGCTCGGTGATCCCCCACCGAGACACGCTGAAGAGTAGAACAGTTGTCTCAACTGTTCGCGTGGTTGGGGTGATTCGCCTTCAGCCGTGACTTAAACGGTGCGAACGTTGGTTGGGAGGTGACGCTGGCTGGCGTTTGAAAGCTGGAGGACGGAACAATTGGGGACAATTGTTCTACACTGTTGCCGGAACTTCCGTTGGTCGGTCTGGCCTGCTTCGAGGATCGTCGAAGCTTAGACGACGCTGTGCACTGACGCCATTCGACTCAGAAGAATCCTCCACCACCGCCTCCGCCACCACCGCCCATCATTCCCGCTCCGATTGGTTGCAGTCTTTTCTTCTGTTGTTGCTGAAATTCTTCGTCAGACAAACGAGGGTCTTCACCCGTGTGTGTTTCGCGAAGGGCACGCATCAAATCTTCGATCTCTTTGTGGACTTCGTCGGTGGTGCTGACCAGCAAAGCGGGCCGACCTTCGCGTGAGTGGTTGACGGAGCTGATGGTGGAGTAGCCACCGAGTTGCTCCCAAGCGTCCGGCTCAATGGTGGAAGTGATCATTTCGATCGTGCTAAAATCGCCTCCTCGAGGAAGACCGGTACCCTCCAGAAAATACAATCGCTGCCGAAGGCTGGCATCACCGGCTTCCAATGTGGTGATCTGCAGGACCTCATCCTTGTATTGGTAAGTGAGTCCGAGCGGACGCAGCATCAAGCTTAGGAAAGACCGAAAGGAGACCGATTGTATGGCGATGTCCACGGGGACGTCGTTTGAGAGCCCGTTTGCCTCCAACGCAAATTTGTCGAGGAATATTGGGAAGTTGGTGTCCTCGGACATCGCGCGTACGACATCGTTCAGTGGTGTCTTCACAAAGTTGTAGGAAACCTTTCGGTCCATGAGTTCCTCGAGTTTCGTCTCTTCCTCGGACGTCATGTCCAACCATCGGTCGGTCGAAATTCCTCTGCGAGTCAACACGGTCATGTCAGCGGTGATCAAGAGGCCGTCGTCATCGACTGTTGCTTTCAAGCCTTCGCGTTCGAGGGCTTTTCGCAAGTGCGTGCGAAGGGGTTGTTCGCCCTTTGATACAAATTGCACGTGGAGACTGTCGACGTCCATCTGCCCAAGTGTCATGGCTTGCTCGTCCAGTAGGACCGGGATTCCAATGGCCTGTTGCAGAGTTTCCGGAAGCGAGCGGACATTGGTTTCGAACTCCAATGACGTCGGTTGATCAAGCAATTGCGAGACCCGTTTGGCCACGGCAGTGGAAGATTCTGCGGGGGGAACCGCGATTGGTGGAACTGGAGGAGTGGGCGGGGTTGGCAGAGCGGGGCGTGACTGCAAGGGAGCCCCTGGCGATGCTGGTGGAGGAGGAAGTGTAGGAATGGGCGTGGGAGACGTGTCGCCTTGCGCGAACTGTGCGAGCACGGGGGGCGAATCTTCGTCCGCGTTGGCGAAAGACAGGACGCTGGCGGTTTGTCCTGTTTTGTCCTTTCCAGCGGGGACCGCGAAAGCGACCAGCAAAGCGAGTCCGGCTGCGGCAGTGGAGCCGAGAATGGTGACGACAGGCATGGTGGTGACTCCTTGTGTCAGATGAGATTCAAGAGCAGAGAAGTGGGAGGGCGACGGAGCTTTGGCCCAATGGGATTTGCCAAGATCTGCGCTGGGGGAGCCGCCGGGATCATTGGCGGAAATCGGCGTGGTCGGTGGGCTGGTGAGTTCGAAAGCGGACTGAGCGGCCATTGCTTCGGATGCGCTCCATGCATGGGCTGCGGCCCAAGCCGCCATGGGGGCGACGCCGCGGAGCCGAAGTCGTCGGGCGAGGCGTTGTTTGCCACGAGCCAGCCAACCACGCACGGTGCCTTCGGTGGTGCCCATCCGTTTGGCTGTTTCGGTGACCGTGATGCCTTGCTGGTGATGCAACACGATCGCGGATCGGTACTTGTCGGGCAGCTCGGAAAGCTCCTCGTCCAGCACGATGGCTTGGTGTCGAAGCGTCAAACGTTCCAACGGATCGACCGGCTCGGTGGGAACGTCCGATAGATCCTGGTGAGTGCGTTCGGGAGACATCATGGTCGCGAGGCTGGCGCGTTGGGCGACACGGTGCAGCCAACCGGCCAACCGTTCGGGGTGTCGAATCTTTTTCGCGGATTGGGCGAGGTACAAGAATGTGGTTTGCATGGCGTCGTCGGCATCGGCTCGGTCGTGACACCGTCGCATGCAGACGCTAAGAACCATTTGGGCGTAACGCCGGACCAGGGTGTCGAGTGCTTCGAGGCATTCATCGGTGACCCAGGCGTCAATCAGGTCGGCATCGGTGGGGTTGAGGTCATCCCAGCGGACAGCCGTCGCGGTGTCGACGGATCGATCACGCGCTGGAGATTTTCGAACTTGCGGCTCGACAGGCGGCGGAATCGGTTTCGCCGGTTCGATGGTGATGTTCCCACTTGGCATGATGGATCCAATTCCTTTCCGTCTGAGAAGCAAGGCAGCAAGGGCTCGGCAAGAGCCACGGGGCTGCAGCGATCACGCTTCGGAAGCCGATTTCGCCACCCCTGATCATCGCGTGTTCAGGAAGACAGTGGGGTGAGAAGCCCACATGGCGCGCGAAAAATGTGAAATTCGCGAAAAGAAGCGTCTGACAGGGAGGATCGCTGTGCTGAGTTCATGCTCGGCTGGCTGGGGGCCCCAGCCAGCTACAGTTGCGAGTGGCTCAGAGGAGAACAATTGTCCCCCCATCCCCCCAAACTTCGTTTCGGGAGAGGTGCTCAAAGGCTGAAACCCGCTCAAACGCGGCCTCGATCAACTGCACGACCTCATTCCGTGGGGTGGCTTCGGAATGCTGGTTGGCGACGCATTCATTTGCGTGTGAACGATGTTGGTGTTCACTGGAACGCAGCGGGGTTGATTAGCCAACGCTGGGGACTTCGTGAGTCAGCCGGCCTCGTTCGTGACACAGGGATGCAAGACGATCGGCATGCGCCTGCGTTAACGCTTGCGGTGACAATCGCCAGGCCCAGTTGCCGCTGGCCACGCCGGGAATATTCATCCGGGCTTCGTTGCCGAGCCCCAATACGTCTTGAATCGGAACGATCGCGATTTCTGCGGCGGACGACATGACGGCGTCGATCAATTGCCAGTTCACGTCGACGTCGCTGGTCACGACTTCATCGAGCGGGTCGGGACTGTTTTCCGGTGGTTTCCGCAAGTGGTACCAGCCCATGACGGTGTCGTTGTCGTGGGTGCCAGTGTAAGCGACACACGATTCGGGATAGGTCGATGGGCGATGGAAGTCATCTTCCATGGTCGAGAATCCGAACTGGAGCACTCGCATGCCGGGAAAGCCAAGTTCTTCCCGCAATTCGTGAACGGCGTCCGTGATCATCCCCAAGTCTTCTGCGATGAAGGGGAGTTCACCGAGTTCTTTCGCAGCAGCGTCGAAAGGTTTGGCGCCGGGACCGGTTCGCCACTGACCTTCGATCGCGGTTTCGGCTCCGTAGGGAACTTCCCAGTACGCCTCAAAGCCACGGAAGTGGTCAACGCGTAACAAATCAAATTGTTCCAACGCGCGACGGAATCGGGCCGTCCACCACGCGTAGTTGGCTTTTTCCAGTGCGTCCCAATCATATTGCGGGTTGCCCCACAGTTGCCCGGTTTCGCTGAAGTAGTCCGGTGGCACACCGGCAACCAACTTGGGCGTCCCGTCCTCATTGAGGGCGAACATGTCTTGGTTGCCCCAAACATCGGCGCTTTCGTAAGCAACGAAGATCGGCATGTCGCCACAAAGTTGGACATGTCGTTCGTTCGCGTACGCCTTCAGTCGGTTCCATTGCCGATCAAACAGGAATTGCTGAAACCGGGAGTAGTCGATCTCACGAGCCATCTCCTGGCGGATTTGTCCGAGTGCCTCTGGGTCGCGACGGCTGAGTGGATCGGGCCACTTCGACCAATGCGATTCCTGGTACTTGTTCAGCAGAACTTCAAACAGTGAAAACTCGTCGAGCCACCAATCGTTGCTGTCCAAGAAAAACTCAAACGCAATTTTCAATTCCCGCGGCGGGTTGGCGAGGAAACGCTCGTAGGCGAGTTTGAGTCGCGGATGCTTGAACTTGCCAGCCGCGTCGTAGTCCACAAAAGCCGGGTCGCCGGGAACGAAACCTTCCAAGTCTGATTCGCTCAACAAGCCTTCGTCGACTAGCGATTCCAAGCTGATTAACAAAGCGTTGCCCCCAAATGCGGAGTACGCACTGTAGGGCGAGTTGCCGTAGGCGGGAGGACTGAGCGGCAGGATTTGCCAGATCGATTGACCCGCCGCATGCAAGAAATCAACCATCTCGTACGCTGAGGCACCTAGATCACCAATGCCGAGTTCCGATGGCAAACTGGTGATGTGGCAAAGAATGCCGGAGGATCGCGGGAAACGCATGCGTGAGATTCGGTTGGCGATAGTCGGTCGTTTCAGTTGGACGTTGCACCGAGGCAGGGCAACTTCCGCACCACTTTTGAAAAGACTACCGGACTTCGGTCAAACCGCCAATTGGACCAACTCTCTTGCCGATTGTTCCCCGTTTGCCTGGATGGCTTTGGCTTCCAAATCTTCGTCGACCAAGTTGTAGTGCACGTCACGCTGGCGAGGGATGAAGCCGAGTTCTTGAATCGCTTCGCGAATCTGTTGCAGGGACAAATAGTGCACCGTTCCGGCCTCTGCAACGACGTTTTCTTCGATCATCAGGCTGCCCATGTCATTGGCACCGAACATCAACGCCATTTGCCCAATCTTCAGACCTTGCGTGACCCAACTACTTTGAATGTTCGGGATGTTGTCGAGGAACAATCTCGAGACGGCCAACATTTTCAGATATTCGAAGGAACCGGTCGGCCGGACATCGGACATCTCGGTGTTGTCAGGTTGGAACGTCCAACAGATGAACGCGGTGAAGCCGTCGGTTTCGTCTTGCAGACTTCGCAAACGATCGAGGTGCTCGATTCGTTCGTCGAGTGTTTCCACATGCCCGAACATCATCGTGCTGGAACTGATCCCGCCGAGTTCGTGCCAGACCCGCATGACGTTCAACCAATCGTCCGTCATGACTTTGCCGCGAGTGATCTCGTTGCGAACGCGGTCGGTCAAGATTTCAGCGCCTCCGCCCGGTACGCTGCCCAGTCCCGCGTCTTTCAATCGCGATAGAACCTCTCGGAGCGGAAGTTTGTTGACCTTGGTGAAGTGATGCAGTTCCGGTGGTGAGAATCCATGGACATTGACCTCGGGAAAGCGAGCCTTGATGTCTCGCAGCATCTCCTCGTACCAATCGAGTTTGTACTTCGGATGCAGTCCGCCTTGCAGCAAGATCTGGTTGCCGCCCAAGTCGACCGTCTCTTGGATTTTCTGCAGCAAGACTTCGCGAGGCAGCACGTACCCTTCGTCACTTTTCGGTCCGCGATAAAACGCACAGAAGTCACACACAGCGGTGCAGACGTTGGTGTAGTTGATGTTTCGATCCACG
>NZ_JBICHO010000432.1:0-14301 GCF_043100905.1 Rhodopirellula sp. JB055
GCTGGCGACCCACGCCACCGGATTACCAATTCCAACTGGGTGACGATGTCATGTTGGTCGGTGGAGCATCCGAGATCGCGCGGGTATCAGAGACATTGGGCGAATTACAAGACACCGCGGATCCGGTAGTGGATGCGGATCGAGAACGCCGGTACGTCGTCGTCACGTCTCCCGAAATTTATGGTCATACCCTGAAAGAATTGCGTCTGCGATCGAAGTACGGCGTGACGATTGTGCGAGTCCAGCGGCACGATGTGGAGTTTGTACCCTCGGCGCGAACTCGGATTGAATTTGGTGATGGCTTGGTCGCCGTGGGCGAGCCGGATGCGCTGGCCAAAATCGCCAGTGCGGTTGGACACCGTCCTCGAACGGTGAACGAAACCGATCTCCTGTCGTTGGTCGCGGGCATCGTTTTGGGGATCTTTGTCGGGAACCTGTCGTTGCAAATCGGCGAGTTCTCCATGTCGTTGGGAATCGCCGGAGGCCCGTTGATGGTGGGATTGATCCTAGGGCACTTCCGCCGTCTTGGGCCGATTCGCGGTTCTTACCCACCCGCCGCAATGTTGTTGATGACCGAAGGAGGCCTGGCATTGTTTTTGGCCGATGCGGGGCTGAACGCAGGAGCCAATGTGGTCGAAGTGTTGATGGAACGCGGGGCATTGCTGTGCGTGGCCGCCGCGGCGATTGCGATCGTTCCGTTGGTGGTTGGGTTCGCCGGTTCTCGGTACTTTGGCGGTCGAACCCTGTGGCAATCGCTCGGTGCGACTTGTGGTGGGATGACGTCCACACCGGGATTGGCTGTGCTGACCGGCGCGACTGATTCCAGCCAACCAGCGACGAGCTACGTCGCAGCCTATCCAGTCGCGTTGGTGCTGATCACGATCGCGGCACCTTGGCTGGTCGACCTGATCGGTTGAGGCCATGAATCCGCGAGGTGCTTCGCACTGAGACCAGTTGCTGGAATCGAGTGGTTTGTCAAAGTGAAAAGTGAGGGTTGATCGCAGTGACCGACGTCACTCCGTTTCGGCCATGTCGCGAGCGTGGTAGCTGCTGCGGACAAAGGGTCCGCTGGCGACCTTTTTGAAGCCCATTGATTTGGCGATGTCGGCCAGTTCGTCAAATTCTTCCGGTGGCACGTAGCGAACCACGGGCAGGTACTTGTCGCCCGGTTGAAGGTATTGACCGAGAGTCAGGAAATCGACGTCGTGTTCGCGAAGATCGGACAGTGCGTCCAGCAATTCGCCACGTTCTTCGCCCAGGCCCAACATCAGCCCGCTCTTGGTTTTGACTCCCGCGTCATAGCGTTTGACTTCACGCATCATGTTCAGCGTCCACGCGTAGTCACTTTTGGGTCCACGGACTCGGCGATAGAGACGCGGCACGGTCTCCATGTTGTGATTGAACACGGTCGGCTTGGCTTCGATCACGCGAGCCAAGGCTTCTTTGCAGTGCACGAAGTCAGGCGTCAGGACTTCGGTGGTCGCACCGGTTCGCTCACGGACTGCGATGACACAATTGTGGAAGTGGTCGGCACCGCCGTCGGGCAAGTCATCTCGGGTGACGCTGGTGATGACAACGTGTTTGAGGCCCAATCGTTCCGCTGCTTTCGCGATTCGTTCGGGTTCGTCGACCGCGGGGGCGGCTGGTGGACGGCCACGGCTGACAGCACAAAAACCGCAAGGCCGCGTGCAGACGTTGCCCAGAATCATGAATGTCGCCGTCTGCTGGCTGTAACATTCCATCCGGTTGGGGCATTTAGCGTTGTCGCAGACCGTCTCCAGTCCGTATTCCTCCATCAACGAATCGGTCAGGTGATTCGAGTTGGATTTTGGGATGGGCCGTTTGAGCCAACGTGGCAACCGGCCCGTCGAGCTGACGTCGGTGCCCGCAGGCATTTCTGGTTCGGCGACAACTGGCAATCGAAAAGCCATCGGCGTCTATCCGGATGAAAGGCAGAAAATCAAAAATCAATGGTCGACTCAGGACTGAACCGTTCCGCAGGCCCGTCCGTAACCGAAGCCAACCCGGAAATCCGGAACAGTGTAGTGAGCCGGGCATCGCGTTGGCTCAATTATTGTAGTGGCCTAGAGGGAAATCGAAAATGGTCGCCCCATCCTGCTTTTGTGGGATCCCGATACAATCACGACCATGTCAAAGAATAAAAGTAAAAAGCAGCCCACCTTGACTGAGGCTGGCGCAAAAAAAGCGGCCGGTAAGAAGTCTGGGAAGGGAAAAAGCAAAAACGCGAAAAAGAATCAACCGAACATCACGCCGGTCGCTGAAAATCGCAAAGCCAAGTTCCGCTACGAGATCCTCGATAGCGTTGAATGCGGCATGATGCTGATGGGCAGCGAAGTCAAATCGATGCGAGAAGGCAAGCTCTCGCTGGACGAGGCGCATATCCGTGTCACCAACGGAGAACTGTGGTTGGTGGGTTCCGACATCGCTCACTACAACAACGCGGGGATGTGGAACCATGATCCACGTCGGCCACGTAAGTTGCTGGTGCACGCCAAAGAGTTTGACAAGTTCGCTGGGCGGGCCCATGAACGGGGACTGACGCTGATCCCACTGCGGGTGTATTTCAGCGAACGCGGGTTGGCGAAATGCGTGATGGGATTGGTCAAAGGGAAGAAATTGCACGACAAACGAGAAACGATCAAGAAGCGTGAGACCGACCGCGGGCTGCAAAGAGCCATGCGGCGAAGGTAACCCAGGCCATGCGGCGTAGGTAACACGCGCCGTGCGGCGAAGGTAACACGGGCCGTGCGGCGAAGGTAACGCAGGCCGTGCGGCAAAAGTAAAACGAGCCATGTGGTCTCGAGAGAAACCGATCCCCCCAAATCATTCCAGCGACATGCTTGCGATTGAAAACCTGATCAAACGATTCGATCAACCTG
The DNA here is from genome assembly GCF_043100905.1 of Rhodopirellula sp. JB055. Classification (NCBI taxonomy): domain Bacteria; kingdom Pseudomonadati; phylum Planctomycetota; class Planctomycetia; order Pirellulales; family Pirellulaceae; genus Rhodopirellula; species Rhodopirellula sp. JB055. The sequence continues at coordinate 2,901 of NZ_JBICHO010000432.1, forward strand.
GTGGAGGCGAATTGACGGTGCTGGATGTGCCTCAGTTCAACATTGCCGTCGGCGAGCAAGTCGCCTTGATCGGCCAAAGTGGCGGTGGCAAGACAACGTTGCTGCATCTCATCGCTGGGATGCTGACAGCCACCTCTGGTTCGATCCGTATCAACAACTTGGAACTCACTCGGCTAAGCGAACAAGGTCGCGACCGGTTTCGTGCCGGCACGATCGGTTACGTCTTTCAAACGTTCAACCTGCTTCCCGCTTTCTCTGCGCTGGAGAACGTCAAACTGGGGATGTCGTTCGGAAGCGGAAGCCTGAGTGCCGCCAATGCCGCCCGAGCTTCTGACTTGCTCGATCGCGTCGGGCTTTCTGATCGAGCTCACTATCGCCCGAATCAACTCTCTGTGGGTCAGCAGCAACGCGTTGCCATCGCTCGTGCTTTGGCCGGCCGGCCAAAACTGTTGCTCGCCGATGAACCAACCGCCAACGTCGACCCCGCGAGTGCCGATACTGTGTTGAACCTGATCATTGATTCTTGCCGCGAAGAGAATGTTTCGTTGCTGATGGTCACGCACAGCATGGAAGTGGCGACGCGATTTGAGCGATGTGACAAGCTCGAAGACATCAACCGAGCCTTCTCGCCCTTGGGGGCCGAATCATGAGCCTGTTTTTCATCGCTTGGCGAAACTTTCGCTACCGCGCGCTGTCGAGTTTCTTGACCACATTGTCGCTGACCTTGGGCGTGGGACTGGTCGTGTTGGTGATGTCGATCTACGGCATCATCAGCGAAGCCTTCGTTCGCAATGCTTCGGTGGGATACAACTTGGTCGTGGGCCCCAAAGGCAGCACGCTGCAACTGACGCTCAACGCGGTGTACTACCTCAGCCAACCCATTGAGAACCTGCCCTACACGGAGTACATGGAGTTCTATCCGAAGGAAAAGCGGGCCGAAATGGTGCGAACTTTCGGCGGCGATCCAGCGCTCGGCGAACGCGACGGTGTGTACGCGGGATTCATGACCGATGGCTTTGCGATCCCGCTTGCACTGGGGGACTACTTCGGTGAATTTCGCGTGGTGGGGACCACGCCAGATTTCTTTGAACGATTGAAGCATGGACCGGACGCGGATCAGCCATTCACGTTCAAAGAGGGACGCAACTTCGAATATCACAACGAAGAAAACAGTTACTTCGAATGTGTACTTGGGTCTCGCGTGGCAGCTCAAATGGGCATGAGCGTTGGTGACGTGATGAATCCAACCCACGGGGACCCCGAAGGCAAAGGCCACGGCCAGGGATTTCAGATCGTCGGGATTTTGGATTCAACAGGGACGCCGAATGACCGAGCCGCGTTCGTCAACTTGGAAGGGTTCTACCTGCTCGAAGGACACGCGAAACCGATTCCCGATGACGCCGTAATTGTGCTTCCTGAATCAGCCAAAACCGCTGACCCCGATGAGCCCTTGTTGTTGACGATTCCTGAACGCGAAGTCACCTCGATCTTGGTCCGCAACGGGAACTTGATGATGGCTCCCATGCTTCAAAACCGGATCAAGGAGAGCGTTCGTGCGGAAGCGGCCACTCCGATCGGTGAAATCAACAAACTGATGACGATGATCGTCGGCCCGTTGATGCAGGCTTTGTTGGCGATCACGTTGATCACCTGTGTCGTCGCAGCCGTGGGAGTTTTGGTCGCAATCTACAATTCGATGAACGACCGCAAACGAGATATCGCGGTGATGCGAGCACTCGGTGCTCGTCGTGGCAGCGTGACCTGGATCATCTTGTTCGAGAGTTTGATCATCGCGTTGGTGGGCGGCATCTCTGGTTGGATCCTGGCTCACCTGGGAATTTGGGCAGCCAGTCCCTTGATCGAATCGAGAACGGGTGTTCTGGTCGGGTTCTTCTCCGTCAGCACCTACGAGATCTACTTGCTGCCATTGGTGATTGGACTCAGCTTGCTAGCGGGCATTGTCCCCGCGGCTTCTGCTTACCGCACCGACGTGGGAACCAATTTGTCAGCCTGACAGTCGTTCCATTTCGTTTCGGTCGACATGATCGCCCAGTGGCTTCGATACGCGATGCCCCCACTGGTCGCACTGGGCGGCACGGGCGGCACTGGGTTCGCGTTTGATTGGTAAACTGGACGGTCCTTCCTCCCACCTCGAGCACGGACCACCATGAATCTCCATCTCGCCCGCCGAATCAGTTTTCTTCCTCATTTAGTTCCTTTCACCGCGCTGTCGATTGGCGTGCTGGTGCTATCGTCGCCCGCGATAGCAGACGAGCCGAGCGGTGACGGCATCACCGACGACACGGCTGTGATCCAACAGTGGATCGACACCGAACACGATGTGCAGCTCTCTGCCGGAACGTACCGTATCACCCGTCCCTTGGTGATCGACTTAAAACGCACGGGGTCCATCGCCTTCAAGGGAAACGGAAGAGTGCGAATCGTGATGGCGGGGGCGGGCCCAGCGATCCAGGTCGTGGGGACCCACGCCGGAACCGCGGACCCGTCAACGGTGACCGACGAGGTGTGGGACCAACAAAACGCATTGATCCTTTCTGACTTCGAGATTGTCGGAGAGCATCCGCACGCCGACGGTGTGGAGCTGTCTGGGACAATGCAGCCAACGCTGCACAACCTGACGATTCGCAAATCGCGTCATGCGATTCATTTGGTGAATCGCAATCGGAATGTGATTGTCAGTGATTGCCACCTGTATGAAAACTCGGGCGTTGGTTTGTATCTCGATGCAGTCAACCTGCATCAGATCAACGTCACGGGATGCCACATCAGTTACAACTCCGGCGGCGGAATCGTTTCGCGTGCAGGCAATGTTCGCAATTTGCACATCACCGGATGCGACATCGAAGGCAATATGGGAGCGGCCAATGAGGCGTCTTCCGCGAATGTTTGGTTGGTCAGTGGATCGGGGTCGATTGGCGAAGTCGCGGTCACCGGATGCACGATTCAGCACACTCACCACGGCAAGGACTCGGCCAACATTCGGATTGACTTGCACAGTGAACAAGTCGCAGGAACGGAAGAACGGCGGCACGGCAACATCACGATCAGCGGCAATATTCTCTCCGACGCCCAGGTCAACATCCACTTGAAGCACCTGCGCAGCGCGACGGTGACAGGCAACACAATGTGGCAAGGTTTTCATAGCAACATCGTGATGGAACACTGCGAGGCTGTCGCAATGTCATCCAACACCTTGGACCGAAATCCACGGTACCACTTGGGCAAAAATGCCGCTTCGAAACATGGGATTCAACTGAGCGATTGTCGTGACTGTGTTCTTTCCGCGAACGTGTTCAGTGGCGTCCGGGAACGTCCGGCTTCGATGGAACTCACTCGTTGTGAACGCGTCATCGTCCAGGGTTGCTTGTTCACCGACGGCGCCACGCCAGCGATTCTCGCGAAAAACTGTTCGCACTGTGTGTTGCGAAATAATTTGACCAAGAGCGGTGACCCGGCGTTGGAATTGCATGACTGTGAAGACATGCGAACCGATTGAGTTTTCGGGCGATTGATCCCGGATTCTGGTCACTGACGACGTAAATTCAAAAAAATGTCAGGAATTTGCGGCAGGTGGCTGCACCAACTCAAATAGGTGGGCATGTCCCCTTCCGAAGTCCCGCCGCCGAAGCTGACCGAGAGCGATTTCATGCGTCTCTTCGTCAAGCATGAACTCGCACTGCGAGCGTTCGCGCGGTCAATCCTTCCGAACTGGAACGCGGTCGACGTTGCGATCCAGGAAGCCAGTGTGACGATGTGGCAAAAGTTTCCTCAGTTGGAAAACGAGGATGGCTTTCTGCCGTGGGCCAAGGTCATCTTGCGTTTCAAATGCTTGAACGCGGTCACAGGAATGAGACGCGAGGGACGTTTGCTCAGCGATGAAGTGTTGAAACAAATCGCGGATGAATCGGAAGCCATGGAGGCGGAACGGGTCGCTGAAATTCGTTCGGCACTGCAGGACTGCCTGACCCAGTTCAGTCGGCCACTCCAAGAACTTTTGATCGCACCGTACCAAGCAAACACACCGATCAGCCAGCTCGCGGAAGGCTGCGGGAAAACGGTCAACGCATTCTATAAACTGCTCGGTCGACTCCGAGCCAAACTTGCCTCCTGTGTTCAGCAACGATTGCAAGTGGAGACGTTCTAAGATGGATTCATCGGAGTTGATTCAGCAGTACCTTTTGGGCTCGCTTTCCGATTCGCAACTCAACGAATTGGAACACCGGCTTGCTAGTGACGCCGAACTTCGAAAGAAGTTTGCGATCGCGGCGGCGACCGATGCCGGGCTTCGCGATTTGGCCATTCAGAAGTCGATGGAACCGCCGGTTGTGGCCGCATCATCGAACCACCGCAGCGTTTGGTTGGTCGGCTGGTTCGCGATGGCGGCGTCATTGTTGATCGCCGTGCTGTTCACCACTCGGTCCCAATCCCCGGTCACGATCGCAACACTCAGCACCAGCGAAAATGCGGCTTGGGAGAGCGTTCTGCCAACCACCGTCGGCTCCAAGTTGGTGGCGGGCAACATGAAATTGATGACCGGCATTGCAACTGTTCAGTTTGAGTCGGGAGCCAAGGTCACGTTCGAGGCTCCTGCCCAATTTGAGCTGATCGATTCCATGCGAGTTCGGATGGTCGACGGGGCCGCGGTGATTGATGTTCCGGAATCGGCTCATGGATTCACCGTGGAAACTCCCGGCGGATTCGCGGTGGACCACGGGACTCAGTTTGCAGTGGCAGTCAAGGAATCAACACAGACATCCGACTTCGAAGTGTTGCAGGGCGAGATCTCCGTACATCATCCCGCCAGTGGAAAAGAGGTGCACCTGTTCGACGAAGAATTCGCCTCGCTGTCAGACAGAGTGTTGACGACACAAACCGAACCCTCGCCTGAACAAGAGTACGACCAATCCGATGCCGATCGCCCGCGAATGGTTCGCGTTGGCACAGAGGGTCGCTGTGATTACGTGATCCGTAACAACCGGCGCGGCAAGTGGATTCATCCCGAGATGTTGATGGTCAAGAAGGCTGATAGTCGCAAGTGGGACATGCGAGCGTTCTTTTCGATGGACATCAACTCGGTTGATTTCAAGGCGGTCCGCTCCGCTCGCTTGCGTCTGAACCAAGTTCCCAGTGGAAAGGGATTTGCCTCGAGGCTGCCAAAACTCAACTCGTTCGCAATTTATGGCGTGACCAATCCTTCCAAGGAAACTTGGGAGAACGATCCAACCTGGGAAGACGCACCGAGTATTCAAGACGGGATCCTATTGGGCAGATTTGAAATTCCCCGCAGCCAACAAATCGGAACGTTTGGCATCCAATCCGATGCGTTGCTGCAGTTTCTGCAAGATGATTCCGACGGGCGGGTGACCTTTGTTCTGGTTCGCGAATCGGGATTGGTCGAAGGAACGGATCGTGGTCTGGTTCACGCGTTCGCCAACGATTCTCACCCCGAAGTGTCCGGCCCGTTGTTGGAGTTCACAGTGGACTGAGCGATTTTGATCCCTCTCTTCCTCACCGTTCATTGGTGTTCCTCTTCACCTTTCCCGCCAGTCAGTTAGCGTCATGATCCCTCAACGAATTCGATTCGCTTTGCTCATTTCCTTCTTTTGCCATGCCGCATTCGCGGAGGAAAATCCAGGCACGGAGATGCCACAGCGTCACGCGGAGCTGCTCGAAAACCACTGCTTGGATTGCCACGACAGTGCGACCAAGGAAGCCAACATCGATCTGGAGACCCTTTCGATGAATGTGGCCCAAGACATGGCGACCGCAGAGCTTTGGTCGAAGGTTCTTGGTGCACTCAACTCGGGTGAGATGCCGCCGGAAGATTCCGAACCGCTGCGTGACGCGGACAAGCTGGCGTTCTTGGAAGACCTTTCGCAAAAGATGGTTGTTGCACGACGAATGCTCAGCGATTCGGGTGGCGACGTTGTGATGCGTCGCCTCAATCGACGCGAATATGCCAACACCGTGGAAGCGTTATTGGGCGTTCGTCCGGATGTCACGACGTTGCCCGATGATCAAGCCACCGCGGGTTTCGATACCGCAGGAGCATCTCTGTTCCTATCAAGCGACCAAATCGAACAGTATCACGCCACAGCGACCGCGAATCTGAAGTTGATACTTTCGCCTCGAAAACGTCCCGAGGCAAAAACCGTTCGGATCGAACCCGAAGAATACTACACGCCGCACTACACCGAAGCCGCAGAACAGATGCGGGATATCGGCAAACGTGCCAACGCGTTCTTGTCTCAATCTGACAAACCGGCTTCTGAATTCGGATTGCTCGACGAGTACCAAGCCAAGAAGCAAAAGGTGCAAGAGTGGTTGCCGCTGATGGAAGACTACTTGGATCGACCTGAGACGGAAACCGGAATCACGTTGATCATGACCATCAAGCAAGGCGGGTACACGAAAGTCAAACTGCCAACACAGCAACCGCTGGCGGATGGAAAGTATCACGTGCAAGTTCGTGCCGCGATGTACCCGGACGCGGATGAACGACATCACTACTTGGAATTCAGCTCGGGGTTGGGAACCGGTCGCAAACTGTTGGGCTGGCGAAAAGTCACGGCTCCAATGGACGATCCAGAATTGGTTGACTTTGAGTTCGTGCATGAACCCGGTGCCAAACAACAGGTTTGGGTGCACCAACGGTCCCACCAAGATCGAGGGGACAAAAACTTGGCCACGCTGGACATGCGCGACAATGGAATCGGTACGCCGCCGGGGATATGGATTGATTGGGTGGAACTGACGGGGCCGCTGCCATCGGAACAGACTCAAGCGATTCAGGTCGCTCGCGATTCAATCCTGTTTGAGCAACCAACCGACATGCAAGAAGCCGAGTACGTTCGTGAAGTTATCCGGCGATTTGCAACCCGAGCTTTTCGCGGTGCCACACCTGCCGCAGACTACCTACAGCGTTTGAACCAGCACTATCAAACGGTTCGCCAGCAAGGACTGTCAATCGATGAGGCATTGGATTCTCCTTTGTCCATCGTGATGGCATCGCCCAGCTTTTTGTATCAAGTCGAGCAATCGGGGGCGGAACAGGGACCAAGTTTGTCACCGCACGAATTGGCAGTGCGTTTGTCATACTTTTTGTGGTCCGCCCCACCTGATGCAGAGCTGATGAGGCTGGCAGATTCGGGTCAACTGGTCGAGCCTGCGACGTTGGCGGAGCAAACCGATCGCCTGTTGCAAGATCCACGCAGCAAGGCCTTCATCGAAGGGTTTGTTCATCAGTGGCTGCAGATGGAACGCCTGGACATGTTCCAGTTCAGTGGCGTTGACTTTCCAAATTTTGACAACGCGGTTCGCGAAAACGCTCGGCAGGAACTGTTCGAAACGTTTTCGTACTTGCTCGAGAATGAGCTGCCTCTGGAGAAAATGCTGAAAGCAGACTTCGTCGTCATCAACGATTTGTTGGCGGGGTACTACGAGATCAACGGCGTTCAAGGGCATGAGTTTCGGAAGGTTTCCGTTCCGCCGGATTCCTTGCGAGGGGGTTTGCTGGGAACGGCTGCGGTACTCGCGATGGGATCCGATGGCCAGAGATCATCACCGGTGGAACGCGGCGCGTGGGTGTTGCGGCACTTGCTCAACGATCCTCCACCACCAGCACCGCCGAATGTTCCTCAATTGAGTCGATTGGCGGGCGAAACGCTATCGGCTCGCGAATTGGCTCAGGCTCACCAAGAGCAACCGCAGTGTGCGAATTGCCATCAAAAGATTGATCCCATCGGGTTTGGACTCGAGAACTTTGACGCCGCCGGTCAGTGGCGTGATCAAGAGGTGATCGGACAAGGGAAACGTCGCTTTGGTCGTTGGCAGGAAGAGGTCCGCTTTGACATTGAAGCCGCTGGGAAACTTCCCGACGGGAAGAAGTTTTCGAATTCCGTCGAACTCCGTGACGCCATTGCGGAGTTCGACGATGAATTCGCGCGTGGGTTCACCGAATCATTGATTGCGTACGGTTTGGGCCGACCTTTTGGATTCACCGACCAAGAACTCGCTAGCCAGATGGTTGAGCACGCGAAGCAACACAATCATTCCATTCGACAATTCATTCACGCACTGATTCAGTCTCCTGCGTTTCACACTCGTTGAGCCGTTGAACAGGCTTTCAAGTTGTTCATGCGTCTCATTATGTCACTCTCGTTCCATTGATCGGCAGGATGCCTGCCCCACCTTTCCGTCTCGAACAAGGCAACTTTCATGAGAAGAATTCGCCCTTCCCGCCGTGGTTTTCTTCGTAGCAGCAGTGCCTTGATTGCCCTGCCCATGTTGGATTCGTTTGGATTCAAACGTTTTGCGAGTGCGGCCAGCACTGCCGTTGCGTCTCCCAAACGCATGGTTTTCTTGGGGATGGGATTCGGCGTCACGGCGGATCGTTGGTATCCCGACACGAACACGGTGGGGGAGAACTACGATCTGCCTCAAATCCTTCGGCCGCTGACCCGGCATAAGAAGGACATCACCATCATCCAGAATTTGATGCATCAGTATTCTGCCGATGGTCACTCAGGCAGCACGTTCTGGTTAACGGGAGCCAACCGGTACGCGATTCCTGGTCAGAGTTTTCACAACACGGTATCGGTCGATCAGGTTGCCGCCGAAGTTCTAGGCGAAGAAACTCGTTTCACATCGATTCAGCTTGCTGCGAAAGGAGCCGCAACAGACGGGCATGGTCCCGGAGGATCATTGGCTTGGAACCGCTCGGGCAAGCCAATCGCCGGTTTAGACACGCCGGTGGCGGCTTTTCACCGACTGTTCTCGGTCGACAAGACTCCGCTTGAAGTGCAACAACAACGATTGAAGGAACAACGCAGCGTTTTGGACACGGTGCTCTCGGACGCGAAGTCAATCAATCGGAAGCTCAACGCGTCTGACAATGCGAAACTGGATGAGTACTTCCAATCCATCCGCGAAATAGAAGTTCGACTTGCCAAAGAAGAAAAGTGGTTGGGAGTTGAGAAAAAGCGTCCGCAGAAAGCCGTTCGCGAACCAGGTGAGTCGCTCGAGGGAGTCGAAGAGATCCGCATGATGTATGACATTATGTTGGCTGCGATGCAGGTCGACGCCACTCGGGTGTTCACGTACCGCATGCCGGTCAATTCGATGATCTCAAGTCTTGGTGCGACGATGAGCGCACACAGCATGAGCCACTATTCCGAGGGCGAACGCCGAACCGTTTCGCAAAGTCGCGATACCGCGCACGCGAGATTGCTGGCTGAGTTCTTGGACAAGTTGAAAGCGACCACGGAACCTGATGGATCGACGCTGTTTGATAACATTGCGATCACTCTGGGGACCAATCTCAGTTCGGTTCACACGCTGAAGAATTGCCCGACCTTGATCGCCGGGGGCGGATCCGGGTTCCGCCACGGGCGTCACCTCGTCATGGAAGATCCCAAAACGCCCTTGTGCAATCTTTGGCTCAGTACGCTGCGTGGTGCCGGGATTCAAGCGAACACCTTTGGTGATTCGACTGGTATCATCGAAGAGCTGTTTTGATTTTGGACTGAATCTCGATCCGGTGACGGTGTTTTTCGCGTCGTCCTTGGGTCACGTTTCCCTTTGTAAATCCCTTGGTTGCTCACGATGACGTTCCATTTGCCGTTTTCACTTCCGACGTTCGTGTGTTGTTTGGCTTCGTTCGTCTTGGGGAATGTCAGCGTGGTTTGTTCGGCGAAGGCCGCGAATCGGCCCAACGTTGTCTTGATGATGTGCGACGATTTGGGGTGGGGCGACACGGGGTTCAACGGAAACCAAATCATTCAAACTCCCGAACTGGATGCGATGGCGCGGGACGGGACGGTGCTGGACCATTTCTATTCGGTCGGACCGGTTTGTTCGCCCACCAGGGCATCGTTTTTGACGGGCCGGCATTACTTTCGGATGGGTGTCTGGTCGGCGAATCAAGGTCATCTGCCAGAGCAAGAATTCACCTTGGCCCGGATGTTGAATTCGAACGGGTACGCCACGGGCCATTTTGGCAAGTGGCATCTTGGTACTCTCAGTCGAACCATCTCAGCCAAAGGCAAGAAGCGACGACCGGATCTCCATTACGCGCCGCCATGGGAACGTGACTATGACGCGTCTTTCGTGACGGAGTCCGCCGTGTGCACCTGGGATCCCGGCATTGGCAAACGTTCCCGTAACAACCCGTATTATGAAAATGGCGTCCCGACGGATGAGAACGTCCTGGGATGCGATTCGCGAGTGTTGATGGATCGAGCGGTGCCGTTCATCGAAGAGGCGGTCGAACGCGACCAGCCTTTTCTAAGCGTGATTTGGTTCCATGCTCCACACGAAGACATCCAGGCCGGACCTGAATACCTGGCGCAGTACGAAGGACACGGGGAGGCAGCTCATTACTACGGATGCATCACGGCGGTTGACGACCAAATCCGACGTCTTCGAAAGAAACTCACCGAGCTGGGTGTGGCTGACAACACGTTGTTGTTCTTCTGCAGCGACAATGGACCCGAAGGAGGCGTACCAAAGGACCGGACCAAGACCAGACGTGCAGGGAGCGCGGGCGAGTTTTCAGGGCGAAAACGCAGTGTGCTTGATGGCGGTGTTCGCGTTCCTGCATTGGTTCATTGGCCTGGAGAAATTCCGGCTGGAGTCCGCCTCGATGTGCCAATGTCGGTGATGGATCTGCTTCCGACCGTGGCCGCGATCACAGGCGCGGATGCAATGCCAGATCGATTGTTGGACGGTGAAAATGTCCTTCCCATTTTGAAAGGGGATCAACTCAAGAGAGAGAAATCGATTCCGTTTCGCTACGGTGAATTCGCGTGCCTAGTCCGAGGCAAACACAAGCTGATCATCCAATCACGCAATGATGGTTCCAGGGACCGATTGTTCGATCTTCAGAGCGACGTCACCGAGTCGAACAACCTGGCCGCCGAACATCCGGATCTGGTGCAATTCATGAGGATGGAACTGCTCGGTTTTTTGGATTCCGCGAAAACGAGTCACGCGGGGCAGGACTACGAGAGCGTGTCGTTCAAACCGGTTGATCGATGGCGACCACTCCCGAAAAAGAAATCCTCATCGACTCAGTGACAAGTGACGCAAGGACGTCACCTGCTTTCGACGCATGGTGAACGCAGTCGTAAAAAGACGGCTCCCGGACCTTCGAGGGCTAGTCGAATCGAGGACCGGGAGCCTTGCCGGCGACGGAACGTCCTCCGCCGACTCAGGTGGTGAAACCACCCTGGGTGACTTCAATCACGAAGCTGACTGAGTCTTCGTTTGACGCTCAGTTGTGGTCGTGCCCTTCATGATCGTCATGATCATGGGCACCGTGGTCATGGTCGTGGGAGATACTTCCTGTGTAGGTCTTGCCTTTGATCTCGAGGGTTACCGC
>NZ_JBICHO010000433.1:0-7809 GCF_043100905.1 Rhodopirellula sp. JB055
AGGTCCCTTCGAACGGAGGAGTCCGCTTCATCATCGATCACGGACGACGAACTGCTTTGCATTCGAAAGGACGGAACGACCTTTCCCGCGAGAATCTCGATCTCCTATTGGCATGATGGCGAACAACAACTTGCAGCGATCATCGTCCGCGATGTAACTGAGCAGCGACGGGTTGATGCGTTGATACGACAGCAAATCGCCGAGTTGAGCCGAAGCAATCGGGATCTGGATGCGTTTGCCTATGTCGCTTCGCATGACTTGCGGTCCCCACTTCGAAACATCAAACATCTGGCGGATTGGGTGACGGAGGACACCGGGGATCAGTTACCCGTTGAGAGCGCCGAACACCTGAAGACATTGAAGCAGTGCATCGATCGGATGGAGCAACTGCTGGATGATCTGCTTCAGTATTCTCGTGCCGGGCGAGTTCATGATCGACTGACTCAGGTCAACACAAATGATTTGGTGACAAGGATCTTTGCAATGTTGGCAAAGCCAGACGCCATGCAAGTTTGTATCGACGGGGAACTGCCCACGTTATTGACTCTGAAAGCACCACTGGAAACGTGTCTGCGGAACTTGATTAACAACGCGATCAAACACCATGACCGCGCAGACGGGAGAGTATGCGTTTCGGCGATCGATGATGGCGAATTGATTCAGTTCATTGTCGAAGACGACGGACCGGGAATCGCTTCACGCTTTCAGAAGAAGGTATTTGAAATCTTCCGCACCGTTGCCCCGAACTCAGATTGGAAGAACTCGAGTGGCATGGGATTGTCGATCATTAAAAAGACCGTCGAAACCTACGGCGGAAAGATCGAGTTGCAATCCGAATTGGGGCAGGGCACACGTTTCATTCTGCATTGGCCGCGCCAGATCGTGATGCCACTCGAAAGCGTCGAGCCGCCTGTGTCAGCCGAGTCGGAAGGCTAGCTCTGATCGCGGATGCAACTTTTCTTCCGGCTTCAGCCTTTCTTTATACCGGCAGGAAGGGAGAGGGACGCGTGGGTTTGCATGTCCGTCGATCGACCGAAATTGTCGCCAACGGAGGCCCTCCGTCGGCATGAGCACAGCCAATCTCAGCCAGCGAAAGTGCTCCCGGTAGCTCGTGCGAATGGGGGGCTCAGTGGAACGGGGATGCGGAAACCTGGTCATCCGTACGTTGGAAAAGCCCCTCGTCGCCTTTGCAGGGCTGAAAGGTTTGGTTTTGCGGGGATGAAGGTTCGGCGAAAACGATTGGTTCAACGGGGTTTTGGGTAGTGTGATCGTTCGAGTCTCTGTAGCTTGCCGCAGAAACGACTTCGATGGATCCACTTCGTGGCCGTGCCAATGAACCAGGCTCTTTCGCTATCGGGTCGTTAACAGTGATACTCCTTGCGTGCTTGCGTTCAATCAAAACCATGTACCTAAAAATACCCCCTCCCGTTTTGAGGGTCCGTTTCGAATTACCGTATGCCGCAGTTCCACCCGATCGCAGCAAGGTTTAACTATTGCTTCGTCCTATCGCATTGAGACGGCGGTCCGGGCATGGTTGCGGGGGATTCATCAATGCACTACTTGCTAATCTGTGACGACAAGGCTCTTCCGCTCTCAATTGAAGCTGTCATTAACACTGAGTTATCGAATACGACCCTTGAATCCATTCGAGAGATTGGTGCTCAGAGAATCCGGGACTCGGGAGTCGTTTTTACTTTTCGTCGAAAAAAGGCAGCTGTTGATGTGACGACGATGACGGGAGATCCCGAGGATTCCAGTGGACCTTACGATGGTCAGTCATGGATCTTCATAGACACACGTTGGTCGCTGCTCCATCGCCGTGAGACACGAAAGCTCGCAACGGAGATTCGTGAGGTCTTGCTTAGGCACGGCGCGATCGATGATGCGCCCGAAACAACTTGATGTTCTGTCGACGCGCTGGAGAAAAGGGGACGGGGGTCAATTAGGTGCGTTTCTTTGATCGGGGCCTCCCTCGTGATCGGAGTGTGGACCACAGGTCGTGTTTGTTAGCGAGTTTTTCGACCCATTCGATGTCGCCGAAGGGACGGCCTCGCTGGACGCTCGTTCGAATCATCCCGATCTCCTTTTCGCTGAGTGCTTGATTGACCCGCTTGCTCCAATTTGCCGAGCGACGGATCGGCCAGGTCGACAAGAGTTTTGGATCTCGGTCGGAATGGTTTGCCCAACGGTGGAAAGAACCGTGCAGCCACAGTTCGGCTCGTTTGACCAAATTCGCCCGCACTGGATTGCGTTCCACATATCGGCACACTGTCAGGAAGTGCTCATCGTCTTTGATGGGAAAGCTCTTGAAGCGGGACTGGTACAGATGTCCTTCGCCCGCGGTGCGGTAGTGAGCGTGATAGCGTTGGGTGTGCGTGGCGGTGACCCAACGCAGCATCTTGCCCATTTGCCCGTCTCGGTCGGGGCGAAGTACGAGATGCCAGTGGTTTGGCATCAAGACGTAGGAAAAGATTTGCACTTCGTAGCGTTCTAGTCCTTGGCCCAACACACGCTCGAAGGCCGCGTAGTCTTCGGGCTTGTGGAAAATCTGTTGCTTGGCATTCCCGCGATTCAACGCGTGGTAGATCCCGCCGGCCACATCCAGACGTTTTTGTCGAGGCATCGCGCACACCTGTAGGGAAAAAGTGATCTTGGAGTCGGTAGTTCAATGACAGGATAGCGGAAAAGACCCCCGTCCCCTTTTCGAGGGATGACTGTTTGCTTGCACCGGAGAGATCAACTGTGACTCAACACCAACCTTATGAATCGCCGAGCGTGCCGACGGAATCTGCTGCTTCTTCCAAGAGTTTGTTGGGAAAGATAGCGACTGGGGGTCTTACGCTCGGATTGATGGTCCTGGCATATGGAGCGATCACTTTTTGGGTGCTGCCATTTCTTCCGCCCAATAGTGAATCGGAAGGGCGGTTGCCGAGCCTGACCGTGATGGGCGCGGGCGTGTTGGTGACCGTGGTGGGACTGGTTCTCCGGAGTCTGACAACGAGCAAGGATCCTGAACCCGACGCGAATCAGCCGAAGAAGATTCCGGCGATGTATGGGGTTGCGATTTTGCTGGGGATTCTTGGGCTGGTGTTCTTTGTGATCACCCGTCTGTAATTCGCGGCGGTTAGGCTTTTCGGATGAAGTCGGCGGCGTAGCTTCGGACTTCGCCGCCGTTGAGGACGTGGACCATGCGGAGTTGTTGGATCTCTTGGTCGCTGAAGGAAGACATCGGCACGTGAACCAGGTGCTTCTTGAACCGGCGGGCCAATCGTTTCCATCCGCCGCCAGGCGGCAGGGGGCTCATGATCGCGACGTGTTTGCTGCGTGAGTGCATGCAGGCAGCGGCAATCAATCGTTCTTCCAGTGTCGCGGTGAAATTCAAGCGACGGTCACGCCAGATGTCGCGAATCGGTACGGGCGGATACAAGAACATCGCACCGCCATAGATCCCCAGCCCAATGCCGGGGCCGACCATTTCTTGTTGGAAGTCACTGGCGAAGAACGCGAGGGTGGATTCCCATTCGTGCTCGGCGAACCAAGTCGTGCGCCAGGGGTAATCTCGTGGGTCGGCCGGGGAGTCGAACAGCATCAGGCAGGCATCGAGTTGCCCGCGACTAGGCGGCATGACTTTGACGTAGATCTCTTTTTCGTACCAATGTCGAATCGTGTCCCGGATGTCGATTCCGTCTTTGACGCTGGTGGTGAACTTTTCGGTGCGAGCCAAGTCTTGGCCCATGATCGCCTGGGCTCGTTCGCTGACTCGGTTTCTCAGCAGTTCAATGCGTTCATCTTCGGGCGGGTAGCTGCACTGGGAATAGGGGTTCCAATTGTGCTGCCATTCATGCCGTTCTTTGTCGCTGGGCCGCCGTTGGAGCTGGATCGTTTGCCACGAAATCGGTGGTCCTGGCAAACGATTGACCAGCGACACGACGTCTTGGTTGGGCAAGCGAGCTTGGTCGATTCCCAGTGTGATCGGTTGATCGGATTCAGGGATCCATTGGTCGGAGTTTGCACCTGGTTCGTCCGCGTAGGCGTACTTGGTTGCAACTTCGGCGACGTGCAATGCGAACTGGTCGCCGAGGACTTGTTTGCAGGCGGTGATGATCGTGACCATGTCCGGGGTCATCCGGCGGTTGATCAACGACAAGTTGCGGATGTATTGCAAGCACTTGGAAAGCAGCAACGGCGTGATCTTGCGGGCTCGATTACCAAGGTCGTCGAGGTAGCTTTGGCGACCGGCGATCAACAGTTCTTTGACTCCGTCGATCTGCAAATTTTCATCGTCTTCCAGTTCGGCTCGCGCACGTTCGTGGAGCGAGGTGATGAATGGCAATTCGCCGAACAAGAACAGCAGAGTCTTCGAATTAATCTTGTGCCGAGTCGGCGTGGAGACCTCTTCGTTTTCAAGGTCATCAACCGATCGGCCCTGGTCGGTTCGCAGGAGTCGGTGGGCATCGCGAATCCATGGCCAATGCAGGATGCTGGTGACCAGCAAAATCCGCTGGTAGCTCTTTTCGAGCTCGGTGAGCTGGGCGGCCATGTAATGCATTCGATCGCGAGTCAGCTCATCGCTCGGTGGTGGAATGCTGGGGAGGATCGCGGCGGCGAACTTTTCAATCGCTACGTGCCGGACCGCATGCGCGTCGGGCATGACGGTCGAGAAAGGCTGGAAGTGATTCGTTTCCAGATCTATGAAATGTCGCGGGATGTGTTCGCCCATCGCAGCGCGGATCGCCATGATCACGCTTTGGCACGGATCGATCGGCACGTAGCTGCTTGGCAGGGGATCTGCGTCATCGTCGTCGGCTGACTCGCCGTATTCTTCGGCTGACAATTCAGGATTGAAGGGCAGCGGTGGTTCGAACGTCGATTGTGATGCGGGGTGTTGCAGCACGATCGAGGGACGCGGGAGTTCCAAGACCGATTCTTCAACCGGTTGTTGGAAGGACGGCGGCAGCGGAACGGCCAGGCAATCGAAGTTGTGCTCGAGCATGAACCGACGGGTTAACCAGGCGAACTGGCCACTGCCGTGGATGATGGGCAGCAGTGTGACGCGATCGTTCAGGCGTAGCAGCTCGGGGACCGTGTCGCTCATCTTTTAATCAACCAACCAAATTGGATTGAGGTTCAGCGGAGGAGGCAACGACTTCGGTTGCTGATTGCCCCAAGTAGGTTCGGGCGGCTTCGGCAACGCTTTCGATTGTCACACCACGGTAGGCATCCAGCAACTCATCGAGCGACAGGTAATCGCCACAGCACAACCAGCGACTGCCCAGCCCGAACAAGCGGTTTGACGGGCGTTCGGATTGCATGATGCAACCAGCGACCGTTTTGTTGATCACTTGATCCAGTTCCGATTGTTCAACGCCGTCACTGGCGACTCGGCCGAAGACTTCGTTCATCAAGCGAACGTTGGAATCCATGTCATCGGCGGCGCAGACCAAGTAGGTGAACAGGGCACCGGTGTCGGTGAACTCTTGCGGCCAAAGGGTGGCGACTTCGGCGCGGCCGGTGTCGATCAAATCCCAGAACAGCCGGCTGCCGCCGTCATCGCCGACGATGGATGCCAGCAATCGCATTGCGTAGCGAAGTGGTGACTGCATGGACGGCCCGTCGCCCAATGTCACTCGGTAGCTTTGTGCTGCATCGGGAACGCTCAGGTGCTGTGTCAGTTCGATGCCTTCGGGGGTGGTGCTGAGATCATCACCGGCCAAATCCGACGGGGCAGGGCGGTCGAGCCAATGCTGGGTCATCTTTTCGGCTTGAGCGACCAAGCCATCAAAGTCGACGTTGCCGCTGGCGGCCAGCACAATGTTTTCGGGTCGATAACGGCGATTGAAATAGGCTCGCATCGATTCGACTTGCATCGATTCGATCGAGTGAGTCGTGCCAAGCACGCGTCGTCCCAACCCGCGAGGTCCGTAGGCACATTCCATCACCCGTTCGAAGGCACCAAACGGAGGCTGGTCTTCGTACTTGGCGATTTCTTCCAGGATCACGTTTCGCTCGGTCGCGAAATCGTCGGCGTCGAGCGACGGGCTGAGCATGTCGGTCAGCAAGTCGACCATGCGGTCTTGGTACTTCGGCAGCACGGACGAATAGTAAACCGTTTGTTCTTCGGACGTGTAGGCGTTGGATTGACCGCCGAGTTCATCCAGTTCGCGGTTCACATCCGCAGCCGAGCGACGTGCGGTTCCTTTGAACATCATGTGTTCGAGGAAGTGGCTGAGTCCCGATTCGATGTCGGTTTCGTCACGAGCACCGGCACGCACGAAGTAACCGACCGCGGAGGAATAACCACGCAGGTCGATGTCGGCAACGATTCGCAACCCATTGTCTAGGGTCGTTGATTTGAGTTCGTTCATGCGAGCGTTTCGCCTCCTTGAAGGGCTTCCGGTCCGACGGTCACGATTCGGAATTGCCGCGGGCCGTGTTGGCGAAAGTAGGATGCGACTTGGTCGAGGGTGATGGCTTCGATTTTGGCTTCGAGTTCTTCGGTTGGAATGACGCGTCCAAGTTGATATTGGTCGGATGCGAGCGAGCTGGCTCGTGAGCCGGCGGATTCTTGTTCCATGATCAGTCCGCTTTCGATGCGGACTTTCCAACGCGAGAGTTCTTCTTGTTCGAGGTCGTCGGCCAAATGTTGGATTTCGCGAAGGCTGACGTCGAGCGTTTCTTGCGCTCTTGCGGGAGTGGTGCCGGCGTAACCGAACACGGCACCGTGCTGTCCGATCGTGTGGGTGCTGGCCCAGACGCTGTAACACAGCCCGCGTTGTTCGCGAACGCGATCGAACAGGCGGCTGCTCATGCCATCGCTGAGGATTCCGATTCCGGCTCGCATGACGAAGTAGTCATCGCTGCCGTAGGGAATCGAATCGAATGAAAATCCGATGTGCGTTTGGCTGCTGGGCAGTTCGATGTGTTCGTTGCCATCGATCGGGGCAGGGGAGGGCAGGGCAGGGCGTTTGCCTGACTTCCAATCGCCAAAGGATTGCTCGATGGAATCGAAGATTTGATTGGCGTCGAAGTTGCCGGCGACAGCCAGCACGCTTCCACCGGCATGGTATTGATCCGTGTAGAACTGGCGGACGTCATCCATGCTGAGCGCTTCCAGGCTCGCTTCGCTGGCGTATCCACCGCGTCCAAGGGAGGGGCCGTATTGGCGTTCGCGAAGACGACGCATCAAACGCTGAGTCGGTTCGTCTTGGAACGCGGCGAGTTCTTGCCGCAGAATCATTTTGGCATCGTCGAATTGATTGCCCGGTAAGTGTGGTCGTCGAACGACATCGGCGAGCAGTTCGATCGCGGGAAGCAAGGATTCCGCCGGCATGCGTGCGGAGTAACCCGCGACGCTGGTCGCGGCGGAGTTGCCGCTGTCGATGCCCAGGTTGTCTTCGGCGGCAACCAGTTGGCGACTGTTGTAGGCACCCGCACCACGCTGGACCATTTCACAGGTCAGCGATGCCAGTCCATCGCGACGAGCCAAGAACTCCGTGTCGGCCAGTTGTGCTTCGCTCAAACCAACCAATTCGGTTGTGATCCCAGCAGGCAGCCACAGCGTGTACGCGGCGGTTCGCAGCCAAGGCATCGGTTGCACGACGACGGTCAGGCCGTTGTCGAGCGTTCGAGTTTGAATCGGAGGAGATTGAGTGCTGAGCAAGGGAATCGCTGAGGGCTGAGGGCGAGTTGCTAGTTGGGTTCAATTGGTAGCGGAAGTCGCCAAGACTTTCGGAAATCACGGTCGAGGCCGAAACTCTTGACGAGTTTCGCTACGTGGGTTGCGAGCTAGGAGCTGGGAGCTAGACCCAG
>NZ_JBICHO010000434.1:0-7702 GCF_043100905.1 Rhodopirellula sp. JB055
CCAAGACGATTTGGCCGACTTTGTTGAGTGCACCCGTCGCGGCGGACAACTGCATCAGGATATCGACGCAGTATTCCTCATCCTCGATCATGCGACCAACCGCTTCGACTTGTCCGATGACACGTCGAAGTCGATTGTTGAGCTTCTTTTTCTCGTCGTCGGACAGCATTCGTGGAGACTTTTAGTCAAGTTGGTTTCGCGGAGTTCCCGATTTTAGCCTCTAAACGGCTCCGCAGTTAGTCCGCTTCACATCATCATCTTGGGCGCAGCTTCGTACTTACCGGGGTCACCGAAACGACGAACGATTTCAGCGAATACCGCTCCCTTTTCAACCGGCTGGTCGCTGTTCATTACCAACTCATACAGGTCGTCTGGCAGAACTCGCAGCACGGTCATCAAACCCTTTACGCTCATCGGGTAGTTCGCTCGCATTCCGCGAACCTCTTTTCGGCTCCAAATCGCTTTCATAAAATCCTCGGACATCTCCATGCCCTGCATCTTCTGTGGGTAGCCTGGCGTCGCGAATTTGTCACTTCGTGTAGCGTCGACTTGCGGACGGCTGCTGAGATTCGCGAGGTACTGATCGACCGAAGCGTCATCGCGCATTCGCGGCCCCACTTGTTTGACCATGTGGTTCATCATGTGGTGAATCATGTGACAATGGAAAATCCAATCGCCGGGGTTGTTGGCGATGAACTCGAAGCTTGAAGCCTGAGCGACACCGACCAATTCGTTGTTGCGTGGAACCCAGGCACTCTTGGGTATGCGAGCCCCTTCGTGACCGGTCACCCAAAACGTGTGCCCATGCAGGTGAATTGGATGGTGTTGCATCGGGGCGAAGTTCAACAGTCGCACACGAACACGCTCGCCATGTTTGCATACAAGCGGTGTCGTGTAGGGGCCACTCTTGCCGTTGATCGTGTGCCAATTCCAGTCCATCGACCACGAATCGCTAATCGTGTGCGTCGGCGGAATATGAAAATTCTGAAATAGCAATCCGAAATCGCGATCCACCGGTGGATCGAAGACCTTCTTGGGATGGACGATGAACCATCCGACTTGTCCAAACGCTTCTTGCATCGCCACATGCGAGTGATAGAAAAAGGTGCCTTCCTCGTGGATGTCGAATTCAAAGACCTTCGTCTTTCCAGGCTTGATGGGATTCTGAGTCAACGTGGCGGCTCCGTCATACTGAACGGGCAGCTCGAAACCATGCCAATGGACGAACGTATCTTCAGGCAATTCATTGGTCACGACGATGCGAACACGATCGCCTTGCGTGACTTCGATCGTCGGGCCAGGCATGCTGCCGTTGTAACCGTAAACGTTCATCTTCACGCCAGGATGAAACTCTTGCTGAACTGCCATCGGCACAAGTTCAAACACCTTCACACCGTTGTCCATCTTGTAGGGCAACGTTGGGATGTCGGGAGCCTCAAATGGCGCGGGGCCATCGGAAGCCTTGCGAAACCCTGGAACCAGCTTGCCGATGTAATAGTCCGAGTCTGGATCGAGACCGCGACTGGGTTTGAAGCGAGAGAATCCGTCGTATTCCGCAACGACCTCAGATGAGGCCGGGATTTCAGGCCGAGCCGAGGCGTTGCCGATTGGCTGCGGCATGTTGTCGTGTTGCTTCATGCCGTTGTGCTGCATGGGCTCTTGCGCGTTGGCATCGCGTCCCAGCAAATTGCCAACGAAACCAGTTGCTGCGGCGAACGAGCCTACTTTCAAAAACTTACGACGATCTTCTGGACTGGGCATGAGATTGAGACTGTTTGATGTGAATGGATGTTGGTGACGACGAAGCGTTGATTAACGAGGCTTCGCAACGGCGTCGATGTGACCTGGTGGCGTTGGGCCAGGGGCTGCCATCAAACCGCCGTGCAGCAGGTAGCCTCTGACGAGAACTTCGTTCGTGCGGACTTGTTCGAGATGTTGGACTCGGGTCAAACGTGAGTCGAAGTAATCCATCTGTGCGTCCAGAACGGTCGGCCAATCAACTCGGTTCGCTTTGTAGCTTTCGAGCAATTCTTGATAGGCCAATTCGGCTTCGGGAATGATCACCCGATCGTATTCCGTCGCGATTTGCAGTGCCGTCAAATACTGTTGGTAGACGTTGGCCATCTGCTGCCCCAGCATCAACTCGGTTCGTCGAATCTCTTCCTGTTGCCGGCGATAATCCAGTTGGGCTTGGCGAATGGTGCCCTGGTTCCGATCAAACACAGGCAGTTCGATCGAGACTCCGGCCGCTGCAGTGGTTTCTTTGGCCTCGAAGTTATATCCGGCTCCGCCTTCGGCAACGATGTCCGGAACCCACTCGACTTGTTCACGTCGGACGGTGATGCGGTCCGCTGCCAACTTCGCTCGGGCGGCGGCAAGTTCTGGACTTTCCGTGAGCACCAAAGACATCGCCTCCTGATAAGAAAGCGGTTCACCTTGCGGCATCAGCTCGCCGGACACGACACCGTCGGTCAAGTCGACACCAACGATCGCAACCAACCGTCGAAATGATTCGCGGTAGTGATTCTCTGCGGACAGCACGTCTAGCCTCGCCCGCTGCAACGCAATGCTCGATTTGCGAACTTGTGGACGTGTTGCTTGGCCTTGGTTGTAAAGCTCGCGTGCAGTGACAGCACCATCTTCGGCTGTTTTCAACAGTTCCTTTCGCAGCTCGACGATTTCGCGACCCGCTAACGCTCGGAAGAAGTGAATCCGCACGTCATTGCAGACGCGGAACTGTTGAGCCATCGCGAGGTGTTCGGAGACATGAGCACGACGCATGTATTTTTCGCGACTCAATTTCAACTTGCCGGCAGTGACAAAACGCTGACTCACTGTCATACCCTGAAACTCGCCCGGCGAATCCTTGTCGCCTTCGACATCAACTCCGATCTGTTCGCCGATGTAGTTCAGAGTCGGGTTGGGGTACAAACCTGCCTGCAATGCCTTGGCGGTCTGTGCTGAAATCTGCAACCGAGCTTGACGGATCGTGGGATTGTTCTGAGCCGCCAGAGTCAGGAAATCATCTAGCCTGTATCCTTGGACTTCTGTTTCCATCGGGAACGCTTCCGAGATCATTTCGCCGTCGACGTAAACGGGAGCTGGCGTGCTACCGAAGTCGCTGCCGTCGATGCGAACACCGGGAAATAGTGGCCCGCTTGGATCGAGCTGATCTAAACCGTAGGGTGCCGATGGCACAGGTGGTGGAGGCGTGAATGTGCGACCGATCGCCGAAGCCGTGTTACCAATCGAAGGCATTTGGGCACTGGCAGCGGTACAAAAAATTCCGGCAGTCGCAATGACTGATAGTCCGGACTTGAACAAAAACGATCGCACTGAAATCACTCCTTTGATCTGAGCAGCGGCATGTTGGCTTGCTTTTCAAATCGGCTAGATACCTGCGAGGGGTATGTTTGCAGTGAACTTTCTGAAAGTCATTTGCGAAAAGGGGGTCAGTTGTACGGTCTACCGAGCCTATGCGCTGGTCGCAAATCGACCAACCGGAACTACGTGAGCTTGGCTGCCCGCAATCTCAACGCATTCGCAATCACCGACACACTGCTAAAACTCATCGCTGCTGCTGCAATCATGGGGCTGAGCAACACGCCGAAGATCGGATACAGCAACCCAGCTGCGACCGGAATTCCCAGGGTGTTGTAGATGAAAGCGAAAAACAAGTTCTGACGAATGTTGCTCATCGTTTTGCGACTCAAGTTTGCCGCCGCAGCCACACCGCGAAGATCGCCACCGACAAGCGTGACACCGGCAGACTCAATCGCAACGCCCGTCCCGGTGCCCATGGCGATGCCAACGTTCGCTTCGGCAAGTGCAGGAGCGTCGTTGATCCCATCGCCACACATCGCAACTGTCTTGCCTTCCTGCTTTAGCTTGCGAACGAAATCATGCTTTTCCTCGGGCGAAACCCCAGCATGAAATTCGTCGATGCCCAGTTTCGACGCGACGGCTTTCGCGGTCGGTTCGGCATCGCCGGTCAACATCACCACTCTCAACCCCAGTTCATGCAACGTCTTTAGCGCTGCAGGCGTGCTTTGCTTGATCGGGTCAGTGATGGCGAGAATTGCCGCCAGCTTGTTGTCGATCGCCACGAACACAACCGTCGCACCTTCGACCTGATGCGATCCCGCTTTGTCTCGCCCCGCATCAACGCCCTCGATGCCTTGTTCGTCCAACAAGTCAGCCTTGCCAATCAACACATCATGATCATCGATGCGAGCGCGAACGCCACCACCGGTTATACTATTGAATTCACTCGCCTCCACGAGCTGCAACTCATCCGCCTTCGCTCGGCGAACGACCGCCTGAGCCAACGGATGCTCGCTCTGTGCTTCGACAGCAGAAGCCAACGTCAACACATCGTTCTCATTCCAGTCAGCAAACGTCTCGACACCCGTCACTTCCGGTCGTCCCTGCGTCAGTGTGCCTGTCTTGTCGACAACAATCGTGTCAACCTTCTCCATGACTTCGAGGACTTCAGCGTTCTTGATCAGCACGCCTTCCTTCGCTCCTCGGCCAACACCCACCATCACGGACATCGGCGTCGCCAGCCCCAACGCACACGGGCAAGCAATGATCAACACCGCAACGGCCGCTACGAACGCATGAGCCAGTTGCGGCTCTGGACCAAACACCGCCCAGCCGATGAACGCTGCCATCGAACAAACGATCACCGCCGGCACAAAGTAACGCGCGACCACATCGACCAGTTTCTGAATCGGAGCACGACTCCGCTGTGCGTCCGCAACCATTTGCACGATGCGGTTCAGAACCGTGTCCCCGCCAACACCGACAGCTTCCATGACGAGCGCACCAGTCTGGTTCAACGTTCCGCCCGTGATTTCGTCACCTTCCGCCTTCTTCACCGGCATCGGCTCGCCCGTCAACATTGACTCATCGACGCTGCTCGACCCGCTAAGAACTTTCCCATCGACCGGAACTTTCTCGCCAGGTCGTACTCGCAGCCGATCGCCCTTGTGGACTGAATCGAGCGAGACATCTTCCTCGCCATCGTCTGTGATTCGGTGTGCCGTCTCGGGCGCAAGCTTCATGAGTTCCCGAATCGCTCCGCCCGTCTGCTGTCGTGCTCGCAGCTCCAATACTTGCCCGAGCAACACCAACGTGATGATCACCGCCGCCGCTTCAAAATAGAGAGGTGGAACGCCGTTCTCGAAGAAGGCTTCTGGGATAACACCAGGAAGCAGCACGACAACTAAACTGAACAGATACGCCGCCAATGTTCCCACGGCGATCAACGAGAACATGTTCAAGTTCATCGTGTGAAACGACTTGGCTCCGCGAACCAACAAGGGCCATCCGCACCAAAACACAACCGGCGTCGCCAGCGCCAACTGCAACCAACCAAACACCGTCTGGCTCATCCAATCCGCGACCCGCAATCCGACCATCGGCCCCATCGCGATCACGAGCAATGGCACCGACAACGCAACGCCAACCCAAAAGCGACGTTTCATGTCGGCGTATTGTTTATCTTCACCCTCTTCATCCAACGAGACGACCTTCGGCTCCAAGTCCATCCCACAAATCGGGCAGTCGCCGGGGCCGACCTGCTCGATTTCAGGGTGCATAGGGCAGGTGTAGATCGCCGTCGGGTCTGCGGGCGCATCGCTCGCCTTGGTCGATGAGTGACCACTGCAGCACGAAGAAGTATCCGAGGTTTCCTCGATCTGTACCGCTGCGCCGCCACCGCAACAAGGCGAACCGCTTGATGCCTCTTTCTGTGATCGCTTCGCCAGCACCCCCGCAGGATCATCTTGGAACTTTTCCAAGCACCCGTCGCTGCAAAAAACGTAGTTCTTGCCACCAAACTCAGCCGATCGTGGACTATCCGCCGAAACGGTCATTCCACAAACCGGGTCGATCTGCGTTGACGGATCGGCGACCGGCAAGGACGACTCGTGTTTCTTATCGTGGTCCATGATTTCTCCAGGCTGTCAAAAAGTCATTCTCCAATATACCCCGTAGTGGTATGCAAGTTGCATACCGCTAATGCAGCGGCAACGGGGCCGTAACAACAATTTCTAAAGGAGAAACGAATGAGTACCGCAACCGCATCCATGAAAGAGTGCATCGAAAACTGCCAAGAGTGCCAAACGACCTGTGCTGACATGCTGACCAGTCATTGCCTGTCCGAAGGCGGCGACCACGTCGAGCAAACGCACGTCAAGCTGATGCTCGACTGCATCGCGGCCTGTGCTGCCTGCGTCGACTTCATGAGCCGCAATAGCGATCACCATGCGCACTACTGCAAAGCTTGCGCAGCGATTTGCAAGGCCTGCGCCGACAGCTGTGAGAAGGTCGGTAACATGGACAATTGCGTCGAATGCTGCCGCAAGTGCCACGAAAGCTGTTCGTCGATGGCATCGTAGCACCAGCCGAAATCCC
Organism: Rhodopirellula sp. JB055; assembly: GCF_043100905.1. NCBI lineage: Bacteria > Pseudomonadati > Planctomycetota > Planctomycetia > Pirellulales > Pirellulaceae > Rhodopirellula > Rhodopirellula sp. JB055. Next base: position 6,421 of record NZ_JBICHO010000434.1, read on the forward strand.
AAAACGCAAAAACGCCGACTCCCCGATGTGGGACGCCGGCGTTTTGTTTATTGCCTTGGTAGAGTAACGCTATTCGTTTTCGTCAACGGTCGGCGGTCACTCGTCGAGGATGCCTGGATAGCTCGGCCAATCGTCGCCCCAGTCTCCGGGATGAACGACGGGATAATCGGGCATACCAGAATAGGCTTCGCCGGGGTGACCTGACTGAAGATTGTCTGGCGCAGAGTAACCCGGCGGGACGTGATAGGGATGGTCCGGCGGCAGTCGCGGCCAGACGTGAATCGGCGGCGGTGACTCGATCACGACCGGTTCTTCGGGTGGCGGCGGCCAAGGGTAATCGTTCGGCCACCAAGGTGGGCGTGGGCCAGGGTCGGGAGTGCCTGGCGGATAGTCGTCGGGCCACACCGGCGGCGGTGGCGATGGCGGCGGAGTGAGAATGATTGGACCGTCGTCGTCTTCCTCGGGATCGTAGGGCGGTTCGCTGCCGGGCGGATCAAACGGCGGGACAAAGGGATACGGCGGCATTTCCGGATAGTCGGAAGGATACGTCATTGCAGGGCACTCCGTTGCAGAGGATCGGGATGGAAGAATGCGGTGCGTTTGCTGGGGCACAAGCGGCACTGCGGGATAGATTTGGTTTCGATGAAGGTTTGCAGTTCTTCATCCGTCGCGTTTTCTGAACACGCTTGGTAGTCGCGGAAGAGTTGCCATTGCGGCAAGTCTTGTAATCGAAGTTTGGATTCGAGCTTGGCGAAGTAGGCGAGCGCAGGACATTTCCAAAGCTTGCCCTCATAGAGCTGTGTGCACGTTTTCTGCATGCAAACCTTGAATGCGGCGTTGGGCCGCGAGGCGAAGGGCATTGGCTTTCCACCTTCGACCTTGTATTGACGCATCCAGCCGCGGTGCGACTGTCGAATTTTGATACTGATTCCGGGAAACTGTTCTCGCCAACGCCAAACGAGGTGTTTGACTTCACGGAATCGTTTGACGTAATCGTCGTGCGTGCCGTGCTGGCTGACTTCAAGTCGACAATTCGTCTCGACGAGCACTTTCGGCAGCTCGGGAAACCGATGCAGGAAGAATCCGTTGGTGACGAGCATCAAGTCGCTGTCCCAATGCTGCCTAGCAAGTTTGATCTGTCCCAGAATCGCAGGGTTCAGCAGTGGCTCGCCACAAAGCAACGCGAACCGAGCCGGCTTCAGACGTTGCGACCATTTCTGTTAGTCGGCATCGGCTTGCTCGATCGTGGGAATCGCACCGGGAAAATTATGGTCGCTGTAGT
>NZ_JBICHO010000435.1:0-8370 GCF_043100905.1 Rhodopirellula sp. JB055
GCTGAAGCGGGGAGTCACCGTTCGACCTCCCCTCGCTTCGCTCGACCCTCCTGCCTGGAGGGTGAAGATGGGGAGAGGGAGCTCGAGGAAAAGGGGACGGGGGGCAATTGGCATGATTCGTCGCTTTTGACCCCCGTCCCCTTTTCGTGGTCGTGGGCAGGCTGGTGGTTGAATGCGTTGGGCAGACTTCGCGATCCGCTGATGGCATCAGCCTGCTTAGCTGATGATGTCGTGGACGACGTGACCGTGGACATCGGTCAGGCGGAAATCGCGGCCCGCGTATCGATAGGTTAGACGCGTGTGGTCAAAGCCTAGTAAGTGCAAGATCGTGGCATGCAAATCGTGGACGTGCACGGGGTTCTCGGCAACGCTCAGTCCGGCTTCGTCGGTGGTTCCGTAGGTCGTGCCCGCCTTCACGCCGCCACCAGCCATCCAGACGGTGAATCCGTTGTCATGGTGGTCACGTCCCGGGTTTGCTGAGACTGGCAATTGAACCGTGGGTGTGCGACCCATCTCGCCACCCCAAATCACAAGCGTTTCGTCCAACAACCCTCGCTGATCCAGGTCGTGCAGAAGTGCTGCGATGGGGCCGTCGCACTCTCGAGCCAATCGGGGGTGATTTCGTTCAATCGATGCATGTGAATCCCAGGGCTGGCCGGCACCATGATAGACCTGGACATAACGCACACCGCGTTCGCTCAGACGCCGTGCGATCAGCATCTGACGACCTTGCAGCGAGTCGCCATACATCTCCTGCGTGTCTTTGGTTTCGGTGGAGATGTCAAACGCATCGCGTGCTTCCCCTTGCATCCGAAAGGCAAGCTCGAGCGATTCGATGCGGCCGGACAACTGGGCATCGTCACTGCGGTCGGCCAAGTGCATTCGGTTCAGGTTTTGAATCAAATCCATCTGCCGTTTCTGCTGGGACGGCACCAAGTAATCATTATCGATGTTGGCGACCAATTCCTCTGGGTTGGTGTACTGAGTGTCGACGTGCGTGCCTTGAAAGATGCCTGGCAAAAACGCGTTCCGCCAATTCGCCGTCGCAGCGGTTGGCAAACCGGATGGGCACATGACGACGTAGCCGGGCAAACTTTGATTTTCGGTCCCCATGCCATACAAGGTCCACGCGCCAACGCTGGGACGCGGCCGGACGATGTCGCCACAGTTCATCATCATCAAACCGGGTTCGTGATTGGGCACATCGGTGACCATCGAGCGAATCACACACAGTTTGTCCGCGTGCTTAGCCAGCTCGGGAAAAAGTTCGCTGATTTCAATTCCCGATTGGCCGTGCTTTTGGAACTTGAATTTGGACTGGTGCGCAACCCCACCCAAACGCCGGTTGTTTTTCAGTTTGTCGTCCAGCGTCTTGCCATGCATCTTGGCCAGCATCGGCTTGGGATCGAACGTATCGATCTGGCTAGGGCCACCATTGGCAAACAAGTGGATCACTCGCTTGGCTTTGCCTGGGAAGTGCGTCGGTCGGACAGCCAAGCTGTTGGCGTTTCCTTCGGGGGACGCCGCCTCGGCAGCGAACAGTCCGCCGGAAGAGCCGATGCCGTCACCCAGCATGCCGCCATCTCGCAGCACGCCGGCGAGTGCCAACATCCCCATGCCCATCCCGCTGCGACGGAGCATCGTTCGGCGGTCGGTGAAATTGTTTTCAAACATCACGGGTGACACTCAATCAAGGTAAAGGAATTCGTTGGTCAACATCAGGGCCTGGGCCAATTGGTCGATACGACCAAGCGGTTGCGGTGCGGGAGGCGCGAAGTCCTTTTGGGACTGCCAGCGACCTCCGTTGAGTTCACCGGCAACGCCGGCAATCGTGATCGTCCAGGTGTGAGAATCCGAGTTCGAATTGGCCCCTGGACTGGCGACAAAATCGATCACGTCGCCCGCCTTCACTGGCAACCGAGCCACCGACGGTTTGATTGTTCCCCGAGCGACTTTGTCCGTTGTGCGAAAATCACCGCTTCGGATCGACACCGTGATGCCGTCGCCTTTAGGCCGGGCGTGCGTCAGCTTGCTGGCGATCCGCACCGTTCCATCGGTCGGAGCCACCCAGCGGCGAATGATGCTGTGCGCTGGATTGACGCCGCAATGTGCTGCGGTGGCCGACAACCTCAGGAACTTCAGCTTCGGGTCCGGAAATGCTTCCGATGCTTGGTAGGCTTTGCCGGACCAGTATGGAAGCGGCTGAAAATCGTCCTCTGCGTCGCCGGGGCGCGCGGGTGCGCTGGCGATGTTTCCCCAACCGTACTGCCAAACATCACCGAGAGGATGTCCGTCCGTGTCCGCTGCAGCGACCAGGAACCGTTTTGCCACCGTGATTTCGTCTGCTGACGGATCACGCGAAAACACTCGCCGGTAGAGCGCGGTGATCGTCGCCGTATCGGCGTCGTTGCCATCGGATTTGTCGGCAACACGATCGGCCAGTTCACGTGCTTGCTCGGCTACAAACGGGTGATTCATGAAGAACAAGGCCTGCTGTGGGATGGTGGTTTCCGCCCGAGAGGCCGCCGACGCGGTTGGTGATGCGAAATCGAACGTCCGCAAAATGGGATCGAGCTCCAGACGGTCAACGTAAGCGTACAAGCTGCGGCGTGTCGTGTACGGCGTTTCGCTCAACTTAACCGAGCGTCCACCAACGGTCAGATCGATCGTGCCTGCGACTGAGACGATCGAATCCCGCATCGCTTCGAAATCCAGACGTCGACGGTTCTGTCGCCACAACCAACGGTTTTCCGGATCGACCGCGAACGCATCCTCTCTCAATTCAGAAGATTGCTGGTAGGTGTGGCTGGTCGTGATCGTGCGATGCAACCATTTCATCGACCAACCTTGCTCAATGAATTCGCTGGCCAACCAGTCAAGCAATTCCGGGTGCGATGGAGGTGAGCTTCGCAATCCGAAGTCATCCAACGAATCGACCAAGCCACGGCCAAAGTAACGAGCCCAAACGCGGTTGACCAACACACGCGCGGTCAATGGGTTCTCCGCTGACGTGATCGCTTCGGCAAGTTCGCGGCGTCCGCTGCCATCGGTGAACGGGCCGTCGCTGACGCTGGACAACAACGACAGAAACTGACGCGGCACGCGGTCGCCACGACGATTCGCTTCACCACGCAGCAGCACGAACGGATTGACTGGCTTTTTCAGATCGACCAATGCCATCGCCCTTGGCGGCGCTGCCGGGTGAGTCGATTCGACCGCAGCGATGGCCTTCTCGCGATCACCGAGAGCTTTGCGTCCTTTGCCCAATAAACGTGACGCTCGCGCGACCGCTTCGACGTCGAGGTCAAACCAACCTCCTTCAGCCATCAGCATCTGTCGGATGGCTTCTCGGTTTGGATCAGTCAGTTTGCTTGCTTGATTGTTGTTCTTGGAGCCCACCGATTTTGACATTGTCTCCCAAGCCTTGAGCACGTCGTTCATCACGTCCGCGTAAGCAGCGATCAGTTCTCGCTGCGTCTTGGGATTCGATTCCACCAAACCATCTCGGATGAGCGGATTCAGATCATTGTTGGCACGCCAGGATTTCATCCACCGAGGCAAATGCTTCTCGAACTGTTTCGTGTTCACGCTCAACGCTTGGTTCCATGGGCCCAGGATGGGATGCGAAACATCGGAGCGATTTTTCAATTCAGCCGCCAAGCGTGCGTTCAGCGGCGTCATCGCAGTCTCCTTGATCTTCAATTGGCCAATCACACCACGGATCTCTTTTCCGCGAGCGATCGACAGCAAATAGAAGCCGTCCAGGTACGTCGGCAACTGGTTTTTCAGATCGGCGATCGCTTGCTTTCGCAAGTCTTCTTTGTACTCGGAGAGCTCGTTCTGCTTGACGGTCAGTTGTGCCTGGAAATCCGCTTTCAACTCATCGGAGAATGAAACGTCTGTGTCGATCCGCGGCAGCGGCTCCGGAAGAGCACAACTCGCGAATACGCCATAAAGAGAGTAGTAGTCTTCCGTCGGGATCGGATCGTATTTGTGATCGTGGCAGCGTGCACAACTGACCGTGATTCCCATCAGCCCACGACCGACCACGTCAATTTTGTCCGCGATCTGTTCCAGCCGGTTGTTGCGGAAACGTGGGCCAACGGTCAGGAAACCCAGTGCCGCCAGCGTTGGTGAATCGGCGTCTTCGGTGTAGAAGTCCGCTGCAATCTGTTCGCGAACAAATTGATCGTAAGGTTTGTCGTTGTTCAGCGACTGGATCACGTAGTCGCGATACGTGTAGGCGTACGGGTACCGAAGTTCCGCTTGGGCCTGCCAATCGCGAGTGTCACCGTAGCGTGCCAGGTCCAACCAGTAGCGTGCCCAGCGTTCGCCGTGATGCTGGTCGGCCAGCAACGTTTCGATCCATTCCGCGATCACCACGTCCGTCTCGCGTTGGTCGTTTACAAAGGCCTGCACCTGAGAGTAAGTCGGTGGCAGCCCAACGAGGTCGAAATACAACCTGCGGACAATCACCTCACGAGGCGCGGTCTTTCCCGATGTCAATCCAACGCGTTCAAGCGACGCCGCGATGAAAGCGTCGATCGGATGGGACGGTCGGCTTTGGGGCGTTTCCTTTTGGTCAGCGAATTTCGAAGTCGTGGGAACCTTGGGCTTTTGCAGCGGTTGGAATGCCCAGTGTGACTTGGCGACCTGACCGATCGCGTTTTGGTCACCGAGTGCCGGAGTCATGTCCGAGGCGTCGGACTCTGCCGCGTCCTGAGCACTTGCGGGCCACGGCAAACCCATGTTGATCCAACGCCGCAGAATCACGATTTGTTCTTCTTTCAGCGGCCCGTCCGGCGGCATCATCTCCATCCCGCGGCGTCCGAGCACCGCATCGATGATCAGGCTCTCGTTGACGTTCTTAGCGACCGCGGCTGGTCCACTGATTCCGCCCTGCAAAATGGTGCCCAGCGAATCCAATCGCAGATCCGATTCCTGCAACGCATCGCCGTGACATTCGTAGCAGTGTTCAATCAGCAGCGGTCGAACTTTTTCTTCAAAGAACGACTCACGGGAATTCAAACCCTCCGCATGCGCACCAACGCAAAATATTGCCATGACAAGCGAACTGGCGACCTGCCGGATGCTGATTTGCATCCATGCAGGGAGCAATGTCGGGGAAGACATCAATGAGACCGTCATTGAAAACCTATTTTTTCATCTTGAAACGGCCCCGCAGGTGGGACGCACTCGGAGGTGCGTAACGGGGCCAAGCAGAGCTGATTGTAGCTGACATGGCTTGCCGGTACACGATCGAAGTTTTGAACGCGACTCGCCGGTGCTCTCCTGACCGTCCCCGAAAGTATCGCCGGTTTGGTCAAGATGGGCTCCGAGACCCGAGCGTCATGTTTGTTCAGCGATGCCGGCAAACAGCTTTCGTCGCTCTGCGACTGGTTGTGGATGTCGGGGTGATCGAACAAACGCGGAGGGGTGCCAGGTGGTGGACCGAATCGGTGGCCGCGAACCCGCTACGTCGGGAAGGCGTGGCGCACAGCAAATTGGTGCTATTGATATTAGAATGCCGAGATGGAAATTGAGAGATTGGTCGCGTTTTTGGATTCCTCTCCGACGGTTCGTTTGCTGCGAGCCGATCAGGCAGCGTTTGTGGTCTGCTTTCTCCGCCATTCGTTGAAGTTGACCGGCCAAGATTCAGCGATCTCTTTGTCGCATGACGAACTGCAGCACCGACTGACCGTCTATCAGGAACAACTTCGGGACGACGGATACGACGTGTTCTCCGGTTCACCCGACCGCTACCTTCGTGAGTGGTCCGACGCCGGGTGGCTGAGGCGGTTCCTGCCGGCTGAATCGTCCAGCCCGCACTATCAGTTGACCCGCTATGCCGAAGACGCGATCGGTTTTCTCGAGCAGTCAATTTCTCGCGAAACGCGAATGGTCGGCACCGAATCTCGATTGCGGTTGGTCATCGACACGCTGACTGACCTGGTCCAAGGCGCCTCCTCGGATCGGGAGCAGCGATTGCAAACCCTGGTCGAACAACGCGATGATTTGACCCGCCAGATCGATGCGATTCGCGGGGGTGCCGAGATCGAAACTTATCATCCCGCGCAGGTTCGCGAACGTTTCCACACCGCTGTTGACCTGCTGAAGACCCTGCAAGGTGATTTCCGGGCGGTGGAAGATCGCTTTGAAGAGATCGCCCGCGACGTGACCCGCGGGGCGCTCGATACAGAACGCGGTCGTGGTGACATTCTGGCCGGTGCTCTTGATGCGGAGGACTTGGTCAAGCAACAAGACGAGGGTGTCAGTTTCGATGCGTTTGTCGCATTCCTTTTTTCGCCCCAGGCTCAAGCCAAACTACGAGAGACAATCGCCGAAGTGACACGTCTGGAAGCCATCGCCGATCAACGCGGCGCGATCGAACACGTTCGGGCAATGGTTCCTTCGTTGTTGGCGGAAGCCGAGAATGTGCTGCGTCAAACAGGACGTTTGTCGCAAACACTCAGACGCTTGCTGGACAGTCAATCCACCAGTCATCGCAAACGCACCGCCGAAGTTTTGCAAGAGATTCGGACCTTGGCAGCAAAAGTGAAACAATCCACGATGCGGACGGGAGAACCCGTTCCAAGTGAAATCGGTTTGCAAGTCGACACGACGCTGGGCGTCAGTTCGCCATTGACCCGACCGTTTTGGACTCCCCCGCAGGTCTTTGACATTGCCGTGGAAGCCAATGAGATTGATTGGGAAACAGCGAAGCAACAAGCTCTCAAACTAGCAGGACTCAAACGCTTGCAATGGGATCGCATGCGCGAGTTGGTGTACCGCGTCACGGATTTGCAAACCAGCATCACACTTTCACAGTTGCTGAAACATCGTCCACCCAATGTCGGCGTGATTGAATTGGTCGGATGGATGCAGATTGCTCACGAGGACGGTCACGAAATCGATACGGAAGGGACGGAACAGGTGACGGTGACGACGGAAGATCCGTTGACCGGCGAATCAAACACGGTGCATGTTCGTGTTCCGCTGGTCACTTTCTCCAAGACGCATGAATCCGAAAACGAAACCGTTCGGAAGGGAAAGCCACGATGACAGAGTTCGCTTCGGAATCAGATCCTGCGCCCGACGACCCGTTCTCCGACTCGATGCCGCCTCCGGTCCCCTGGGCACCAGCGGCAGTTCGGTTGTTGCAGGGCATCGTCTACCATGACGATCCGGGCGATGCATGGGAACGAATTCTGTCCGGCGTTACGCCGCTGACGGACTACTTCGCTCGGATCGGGTTGCAACTGATTGTCAACGAAGAAGACGGGATGGCCTACCTGCGTCAGATCGATCCCGAGGCACTGCCGCCGGAGTATCCGTCGATTCCAAAGTTGTTTCGCAGCGTGCGATTGACCTTTGAGGCGTCGTTGCTGTGCGTTTTGCTGCGTGAAGAATTGCGTCAGTTCGAGGAAGAGATTCATCGCGATGGTCGTTGTGTGGTGACTCAGTCGGCGTTGCTCGAAGTTTGGCAATCGCTCGTCCCAACGGAGACGGACGACGTGCGAGCGAATCGAAATTTGGGCGGGCAGCTTCGCAAACTGGAAGAGCTGAAATTCGTTCGCCAGTTCGAAAAGGATCCACCCAGTTGGGAAGTTCGTCGGATCTTGAAAGCTAGGTTGCCGTTGCAGGAATTGGAACGCTTGCGAGTGGATCTAGAGGCGGAATTGAAACGGAGAAACGCTGGATCGGTTCAGGAAGGAGAAGATTGACGCAGAGACGCGGGAGACGCAGGGGCGCAGAGGTGAGCGGGTGGGGTAGCATTTTGTTTCTTACTCCCTGTTTTACGTTCAACCGGTGCGGTGAACCATGAAGGAAAATGACATCAGCAAGTCTATTTTGAATGCTTCAATCGAAGTGCATCGCACGCTCGGCGGACCTGGTTTGTTGGAAAGCGTGTATGAGGAAGCGTTGGCGTGGGAACTCGACCAAGCAGGGTTGTCGGTCAGGCGACAACAAGCAGTTCCGATCGAGTATAAAGGCAACGTGTTGTCGACTCCTCTTCGACTGGACCTCGTTGTGAATGACTTGGTCGTCGTCGAGTGCAAGGCCACTTCGAAGTACAACGACATTTTCGCGGTTCAGTGTCTCACGTCTCTAAGGCTGATGAATTTGAAACTCGGGAATGTTGTCAATTTCGGAGAACGCAAAGTAATAGATGGATTCCATCGGGTTGTAAACGGTTTGTAGGAAGTTGACGCAGAGTCGGTGAGACGCAGGGACGCAGAGGAGTGCGCAGACATCGAATTCCTGGTCCTGTCCCTCTGCGACTCCCCGTCTCTCGCGCCTCTGCGTCAAATCCACCACAAATGGAGAACGACGAGGAGTCAAAGAGTGTGCAACTAGGTGTAAAAAACG
>NZ_JBICHO010000436.1:0-3358 GCF_043100905.1 Rhodopirellula sp. JB055
GCGCACCACGGTCTCGCTCGCATCCAGCTGGGCGCGGCTGGAGAAGTTGAACTCGGTGCGCCGGAACACCCGCTCCTCGCTGTCCACGTGCTGCTGCCGCCAGTCGGCGAAGGGCACCCCGTTGATCCGCACGATCCGGCCGCGCACCATGGGCGCCGGCTCGGACAGGCGGGGACCTCCGTCCGGGAAGAAGTCGGCGAGCGGCTGCTGCTGCTCCGGCTGGATGTCCACCAGGAAAAGGTCGGGCAGTTCCATGTTCTCCGGCCGGCTGACTTCGGCCTGCAGGCCCTGCTCGGCCTGGGGGATGGGCTGACGCTGCCATGCCGTGTTCATTTAACTTCAAGTCAAGGGAAATCAACGATGTCTGATTCGGAACCGAACGACTCCATGAGAAACGTGCTTGTTGATGTGGCGTCGCTATGGTGGTTGCCGCTGATCCGTGGATTGTTGTTACTCGTTCTTGGAATCTACGCGTTGTTCCAACCTGGGATGACATTGGCAACGTTCGCGCAAGTCGCCGGATTCTTCTTGGCGTTTGATGGCGTCATGGCGATCATTGCGGGAGTGGTCGGTGACACTCCGTCGAGAACAGGAACGATCGTACGAGGAGTGATTGAATTCTTGGCGGGTATGTTCGTGTTCGCCAATCCGATGTTGGTGGCTGGATTGACCGCGACGATTGTGATCAGCGTCATCGGTGCCATGGTGGTTGTTTCAGGCGTGGTCGAAATTGCGGCCGCGATTCAGGATCGTCGTCATATTCAAGGCGAAGGATGGTTGATTCTGGCTGGTGTGCTTTCGGTTTTGATCGGCATTGCCCTGTTGGCGGCACCGATGGTTTTTGGCCTGACGCTGGTCCGCGTCTTGGGGGCGCTGGCGATCGTCTCCAGCATCGCGATGATTGTGTTCGCGTTCCGATTGAGGTCGTTGGGAAGCCGGATCACCAAGGGATAAACGCTGGTTTCCAGCAAGGCGTTTCGAGGGGGCAACGGCGCAGGTTCAAATCCGCCCTGCCCTGCCCCACATCGAGCACGCTGAGGCGATTATGTTGTTCAGTGGCTTCGTTTCCTTGGAAGCCGGGTCGATTCGATGATGGATCGATCTCCTGCCCCCCCTGCCCTGCCCCGCTTTCATCGAGTTGTATTCGAATGAAGATCCATTGGTTGTTGCTCGCCGCTGCTATTCCCTGCTTGGTTGTGTCCGCGAATGGACAAGAAAAGGTTGCTGATTCGATTGGCAACTTGGACCCCGAAATGGCGGCCGTTCGTACTGTCGAAGATGGAGTGGCTTGGTACGACATTGCCAAGCAAAACATCGAGGGGCGGATTCTGCCCGAGCAAGACCGGGAACGATGGTTCGATCGCTTTCCCAAATCGGCCGATGGTTCGGTGACATCCAATGTTTGGAATCTGAGTCGGCACTCGGCTGGAATGATGGTTCGGTTCAAGACGGATGCCACTGCGATTCACATACACTACAAGTTGATGCGTGGCGCGTTGGCGATGCCACACATGCCTGCGACCGGAGTCAGTGGAGTTGACTTGTACGCACGCGATGGAAATGGCGATTGGCGTTGGGTGCAGGTCACGCGGCCAACGTCTCAGGTTGTCAAAACGCTTTTGGTTGATGGGTTGGCACCCGGGACACGCGAGTACGCTGCCTACCTGCCGCTTTACAACGGCGTGGAATACCTGAAGTTCGGCGTGTCGCCAGAGAACTCGTTTGAACAATTGACGTCTCGCGAAAAACCGATTGTCTTTTACGGAACCAGCATCACGCACGGAGCCTGTGCCAGTCGACCTGGAATGGTCCACACGGGGATCCTTGGGCGTCGCTTTGATCAGCCCGTCGTGAATCTCGGCTTTTCCGGTAATGGGAAAATGGATCCCGAGGTCGGGAATTATTTGATCCAGATCGATGCTGCGGTTTATGTGATCGATTGCTTGCCCAACATGAACGCAGCGATGGTTGCCGATAGGTGCATTCCATTGGTCAAGCAGATTCGGGCCGCGAAACCGCACACACCGATTGTGTTGGTGGAAGATCGCCGGAACACCAACAGTTGGATCTTGCCCGCACGTGACGCTCACCATACCGCCAATCACGAGGCTCTGCAGGCGGCGTACAAATCGCTGCTCGCCGACGGAGTGACCGGTCTGCACTACATCGCTGGCGATGAGCTTTATGGAACTGATGGCGACGGAGCGACCGATGGTTCTCACGCTAGCGACCTTGGTTTCATGCGTCAGGCTGACGTGTTTGAGCCCGTGCTTCGCAAAGCAATGAACGTGGAGTGAATGTCAAAGCAGTGGACGATTCCGATGGGGGACGCGGGGCCGGTGGGGTGTTTGGTCTGTCCATCGACACGGCTCACGCACGTCGTGGTGACGAGGATCTTCAGACAATCGATTGATTGAAGAAGTGGTTGCGCGCGAAGGACATTGGCCGCGTGAAATGTATAGAGGCTGCGTGGCGATTGGGCGTGCGTGATCTGTCCCTCAATCGACTCGGATCTATACGTTTGGATTGATTGAAAACTGGTTTTTGTACGTTGAGAACCGGCGCGAGAATCTTGGAATCGGTGTAGACTGGTGAACCGTGGAAGGCTCGATCTTCGACGCACAGGCCACTGAAGGGCGTCGTAGATGCCGCAGGGGGCTTTGTGTCGAATCGAGGCATCTTCGTTGATGTTCGCGTTTTTTTCGGACGTGAATGTTTGCCCGCCTCTCTCTCTCGCTGGATTCTCGTGCGCCGATTTCTTGTTGCTCTGATCGCTTGTTGCATCACCTCATCCGTGATGGCTCACTCCCCTCCGAACATCGTTCTAATCATTGCGGATGACATGAACTGGGATGATTGCGGAGCCTATGGTCACCCGGCAATTCGCACTCCCAATATTGATCGTCTGGCGGCGGAAGGCATGCGTTTCGAGCACGCTTACCTGACCACGAATTCATGCAGCCCATCCCGTGCGAGCATCATCACGGGCAAATACCCGCACAACACTGGCGCAGAACAGTTGCACTGGCCGTTGCCCGAATCAAGCGACACCTTCGTGGGGCGTTTGCAATCCGCGGGCTATTACACCGCCGCGGCGGGCAAATGGCACATGGGTGACGCTGTTCGCGATCACTTCGACAAAATTTATGAAGCCTCCACGGCTGGCTTTGTGCTGCCGAGTGGAAAGGACGGTCAACCAGCCAAGATGATCGCGGCGCAGCCGAGTGGTTGCGAAGATTGGGAGCGAGCTTGCGAAGAACGTCCCAAGGATCAACCGTTTTTCCTATGGTTGGCCGCTCTGGACCCGCACCGCGAATACAACGATGGAGCTCTGGACCCACCCCATACTCACGACGAC
>NZ_JBICHO010000437.1:0-16910 GCF_043100905.1 Rhodopirellula sp. JB055
CTGTTCTGAACCATCTCGGCCATCAGGTAACTTCGGAGGCTGCCCAGCACTTCGCGGACACGCGGCTGAAGATCCCGATTTCGCCGGTCACGGTTTCGGATGGGTTGGATGGTGACTTGCATTGCCGTTTGAGTCACGGTGTTGTCGTTCCGGTTTCGTCTGCCGCGCCCCTCACTCAACTGAATCAGCACATGCAAAGTCATCTGGTGATCGCTCGCCCGCCGGCCTTTGCCACTGCCCTGGGAAACGATTCGAAGGGAGACGACACTGCCGGTGACCTGAATGATCTCTGCACGATGATCCGAAATGAAACCGCGAAGCTTTTCGACGGCCAAATCGATCGGAACTGGCGTGACCAAGTGGTAATCATTGTTCTCGGCTTCTTTGTTTGACGTCAACCAACTGAACCATCCCGCCTTGGACGTGGACTCCTCGTCTTGATGAATCCCGGTTCCCAACTGGACAACTCGGTTGCGTCCGTTTTCTTTGGCTTTCAACAATGCCCGATCCGACCGAGCCAAAATGGTGTCGGCCGCATCGCCGGTTTGGTATTCCGTGACACCAAAACTGACGGTGACCGATTCGCCATTCAGTCCGTCCAGCGGAGTCACCTCGATCGCTTGGCGAATCTGTTCGGCCCGCCGTGCTGCCGTGGAATTGTCGCTGTTGATCGCCAAGAAGACGAACTCTTCGCCACCATAGCGAGCGACCAAATCCTCGTTGCGAGCATGACTTTCTAGGATGCGAGCGAATTGCACAAGCGCTTCATCACCCGCTGGGTGACCATGCACATCGTTGACCTGTTTGAAGTGATCGATATCACAAATGATCAGACTAAACGTCGAATTGTTTTTCTTCGCGTCGGCGGTGGCCCGCATCAATCGACTGTCAAATTCCGCTCGGTTGGCAATCCCTGTCAACGGATCGCTGGTCGCCTTTTTATGCAGCGTCTGAATCTGACTTTGCAATTTGTTCTGATCCGACATATCGCGGACCAGCACCAACGCCCCGCCGCCATAGGAATCGCGAACCGGGCTGACCTGCAACAGCACGTCTTGTGATACGCCACCGTGAACCATTTTCATGGTTCGAGTCACAGTGGTTTGCAAACGCAGGCAATCTGCCACCGGGCAAACCGTGGTTTCGTCACCAGACTCATCGACAATCCCGAGCGTGTCGATATCCCAGTGGCGACCGACCATCGCTTCGTTGGCAATGCCTGTCATACGTGACAAAGCTTCATTCCAATAAGTGACCTGTCCTTCGCAATCAGTGAACGCCACCCCATCGCGATGCTGCTCGCCCAAAGCTTTGTAGAATGGCAGTGTGGCGGGGTCCTCGCCCTGCCATTTCGGATCAGTTGGCGTGACGGCGGGCTTTGCATGAGCAACGACTTGCTCGCTCGCTCCCATCGAACCGAGGAAGTTCGTTGAATTCGCATTGAGTTTTTGGAGCCATCGATCCACGACACTGCTGTGCAGCAGTTCAGGACGGCGTTCCAACATCGTTGCAAAATCGCGAGTCAATTCCGGGTCGAATTGCGTTCCACTGCCTCGGAACAATTCCTGCAACGCTCGTTCTCGGCTGAGAGCCGAACGATAAACTTGGTCCGTCGTCATCGCGTCGAACGCTCCAGCGATCGACATCATCCGGGCTCCGAGCGGCAACGCGTCCCCGCGGATATGGTCTTCCTGCCGTCGCGAGTCGTACCAAACGCCGCAATACTTAACGATGTTCAACAGATCTTGGTCAGCGGTGCATCCACGCAGGATTTCGCACCCCAACTCAGCACAACAATCCATCGTCAACTGTTCTTCGATGCTGAGCTTGCCCGGCTTCCGCAGAATGCGATCAGGGATGCCGATCTTGCCGATGTCGTGCAGCAAAGCCGCGACTTCGATTCGGTCGCGAACTTCGTCGGCCAACCCCAAACGCTCGCACCACGCCGAGCACGCAAGCGCCACACGCAGACTGTGAGCCGCGGTGGGCGAATGCTTCGTTCGCAAAGCATAGAACAGCGACGTCGCCATTCCCAAACGCACCATCGCAAGGTGATTTTCAAACGGCCGCGTGTCCTCCGCAGGAGCACCTGCAGCAGCCCCAGAGTTTGCCTCGTTTGCGGAAGGGGGCCCGATCATACCAGGAAGCTGGCCAGTCGCCGCTTCCCCCAACCCCATCAACAACTCGCTCAAACGCGAAGCCGAATGAGCGGCATCCGACGGTGTCGCATCGGAATCAGGTGCTTGCGTTGCAGGATGATCTGGATGTGGAGCATCTGCAGCAGGAAGACCTGCCGGGACGGGCACCATCGGTGGCATGCTGAGGTTGGCGAGATCGCTTGGAACCATTTGGTCGTTCATAGCCGGCTATTCTGCGGGACATCTGTGTCGTGACGCAAAACCATACGTCCCATTTCGGGCGCGGTTGAAAGACACCTTCCAAGCTCGTTCAATCGTTCGGTTTTCACACCTTCGCAATCCGGCAAACCCCACTCAACCAGAACAACCCCACCGAGGAGCCAAAAATCGGGGGTTGGTCCACTCCATCGAAGGAACTCAGCCCCCCGATTTCCGGTTCCAATGGAACGCCCGCGGATCCACGTCGGATGTGCACCGCGTCTTCGCAATCTTCCGCGAAAAACTTGCCACCGCACCCCCGCCCATCTAACATGGTTATGCGGCTTGTGACGGACCTTCAGCCTTCAGTCCTGAGCCCGACGGCTCATTCAACTCATCTTCCCGGACTATCACTGTGAGCCTATCTGACGTCGATCGTCAACTTCTGCAACGCTGCCTCGACCGGGAACCCCGGGCGTGGCAAGACTTCGTCGATCGATTTGTTGGCTTGGTGGTTCATGTCGTCAATCGGACAGCGATGGGCCGTGGTCTGTCGATGGACGACGCGACTCGCGACGACATGGTGGCGGAGGTCTTCCTGGTCATCATTCGACATGATTTTGCCGTTCTTCGTCGGTTTCGGCGTCAGTGCTCGTTGGCGACGTACCTGACCATCGTTGCCCGTCGGGTTGTCGTTCGTCGCTTGACTGCCATTTCGGCGGCTTCCAACAACCAAACTTCCGCGTCGCTCTCCAACGGGCACGCTGCCAACGGTTCCTCCAACGGCCATGCCAACCCGGCGCAAGTCAACGGCGAACTGCAACGCATCGAAAACGCAGAAGAAGTCGAACACCTGCTGCTCCGTTTGGACCCGCGAGAAGCGAGCGTCGTTCGGATGTACCACTTGGAAGGCAAGTCGTATCAAGAGATCAGCCAAGCGGTTGGTTTGAGCGAAAACACCATTGGCCCGATGCTGCATCGGGCTCGCGCAAAAATGGGGCGCGGCTGAACACCCTCGATCGAGTGAACGACACTCTCCGTCGAAACTGCTAACCTGTTTGATCCTTCCCTCCGAACGATCTGCAGTGAGTTCCCGGATGTCGTCGCCATCGAATTCGACCTCAACCCGTTCCCAATCAAACGCCCCGGCCCAATCAAACGCCCCGATTCCCGAAATGGACCAGGCCTATTCGGTCCTTCAGTCGGTGTGGGGATACGATTCGTTTCGGCCTTTGCAAGCCGACGCGGTGCAGGACGTTGTCCGAGGACGCGATAGTTTGGTCGTGCTGCCCACCGGCGGCGGGAAATCGTTGTGCTACCAAGTCCCCGCGCTCGTGCGCGAAGGCATGTCCGTGGTGGTCTCGCCACTGATCTCGTTGATGAAGGACCAAGTCGACGCCTTGACCGCCAATGGTGTTTCCGCGGCACTGGTCAACAGCACGCAATCGATGGATCAAAAGCGTGAAACGGCGGACCGAATCCGCCGCGGCGAAATCAAGATCCTGTACTTGGCACCGGAGCGTTTGCTCACACCCAAAACGCTCGCCTTTCTTCGCGGACTGCCGATCTCGTTTTTCGCAATCGATGAAGCTCACTGCGTCAGCAATTGGGGCCATGACTTTCGCCCTGAGTATCGCGGTTTGCGAATTCTCAAAGAGCAATTCCCTTCCGCCTCCGTGCATGCCTTCACCGCCACCGCGTCCCAACAGGTTCGCGATGACATCGTGGATCAACTGCAACTGAGCGAACCACGGGTCCTGGTCGGTGACTTCGATCGTCCCAACCTGACGTACCGAATGCTCCGCAGCGACGGCAAACTGAACCAGATCCAGCAATGCATCTCGCAGCACCGTGGTGAATCAGGCGTCGTCTACTGCATCACTCGCAAGGAAGTCGAACAAACCGCCGCCGCGTTGGAATCAATGGGCGTCCGGACGCTGCCCTACCATGCGGGACTGCCCGATGAAGTCCGGCAAGCGAACCAAGAGGCGTTCATCCAAGAAAAGGTCGACGTGATCGTCGCAACAGTCGCATTTGGAATGGGAATCGACAAATCCAATGTGCGATTCGTCATCCACGCGGGGATGCCCAAATCGATTGAACACTATCAACAAGAAAGCGGTCGCGCCGGCCGTGATGGCCTCGCCGCAGAATGCGTTCTCATTCACAGCGGCGGCGATTTGATGTCTTGGAAACGCATCCTCGAAAACGGCGATCGCAACAACTTCCAATCCGCCATGAGTTCGGTCGAGGCAATGGCGTCACTGTGCAACGGCGTGAAATGCCGACACGCCTCCCTGGTCGAATACTTTGGCCAAGAATACGACTCGGATAACTGCAATGCCTGCGACGTCTGCCTCGGTGAACTCGACGTCGTGGAAGACCCGATCACGTTGGCCCAAAAGATTCTCTCGTGCGTGGTTCGCCTGAGAGAACGCTACGGAGTCGGCCACACCGTGAAAGTCCTCACGGGTTCCAAGGATCAAAAGGTCATTCAGGCCGGCCATGATCAACTCAGCACCTACAACTTACTTTCCAGCGAAGGTGCCACAGCAGTCCGCACCTGGATCGAACAACTCATCTCCCAAAACCATTTGATTCGAGCCGGCGAGTACCAATCCCTTCGATTGACCGAATCCGGGCGTGCGTTGCTGAAACGAGACGGCGACGTCACGCTCACCAAAGTGAGTGTCAAAAGCTCGTCTCGCCGCCCCGCCGCCAATCAATCTTGGGAAGGAGTCGACCGACCACTGTTTGACCACCTCCGTTCACTCCGCAGCGAACTGGCATCTGAACGAGGCGTGCCAGCCTATGTCATCTTCGGCGACGCAGTGCTTCGCGAATTGGCTCGCGTTCGTCCAACGTCGATCGACAAACTCACTCACATTCGCGGCATCGGTGATCGCAAACGCGAGGAATTTGGCCAGATGTTCTTGGACTCGATCGATCAATACTGCGAACAGGCCCCGCTTCCCAGAGACGTCGACACAGGCGCCGCTCCCGTCGCACCTGCCAAACCTCGTGCTGATTCCGCCCCCAACGCGGCCACGGTCCAAGCCGCCCAGCTTTTTCGCGAAGGACACAGCGTGACCGAAGTTGCGAAAAAGATGGACCGGGCAGAATCCACCGTGAGCAACTACCTCAGCAATTACATTCAGTCCGAGAACATCACCGATCCAACACAGTGGGTTCCCAAAGAAGAAGCCGAAACGATCCGTGCCGCTCTCCTCGCCGCCGAAGACGAACGGCTCAAACCTGTCTTCGAAGCGTTGAACGGAGAAATGTCGTACGAGAAGATTCGAATCGTTGCCACGTGCATGAAAAACGAAATGGCCGACGAAGCAAACGACTGACCAACCTGCCGATCTGCTCGCCGTTCCATTTCAATCAACGTCGATTCAACCGAGTTCGCAGTGCGTCCAGCAACACTGCCACCACGATCACCACGCCGGTAATGATTTGCTTGCTCGCGTCGGACACACCCACCTGAGCCAATCCAGTCTGCAAGACTTGGATGATCAGAACTCCGATGAACGATCGCACCACGTTCCCGCGTCCGCCCATCAGGCTGGTTCCGCCAATCACACATGCCGCAATCGCGGCGAGCTCAATCCCGATCGCCGCATTCGGATCAGCGGTCGACAAACGAGACGTTTGAGCCAACCCGGCCAAACCGCACATCATGCCGCTGATCGCGAAAATCCCGATGCACAAAGGGGCGGAACGAATGCCCGACATCCGAACCGCTTCCGCGTTGGTACCGATGGCGATGCAGTAGCGTCCCCACACGGTTCGAGTCAAAAACAATTGGCCCAGGATCACGGTCCCGATCGCTGCGATGAACGCGGGGGAAACAAATGCTCCCGGCAACGGTTGACCAAACCATTCGATTCGGCTGCCGATGTAAATCGACTGCGAATCCGTGACGACCTTGGTGGCTCCTCGAGCGATCTCGAGCATCCCCAACGTCACGATGAAAGACGGTATCCCAAAACCAATCGAAATCACTCCGTTCAGCCCGCCAGCAATGGATGCGACCAAGACAGCCACCGGAAGCGCGGCCCAAATCGACCAATCGTGATTCGCCATCAACACGCCCAACACCGCCGACGAAACCGCCAACAAAGACCCCACCGACAAATCGATTCCGCCGATGATCAGCACCAGCGTCATCCCCACGACCAGGAACGTGAGATCAGGAACTTGATTGGCGATCGACACCAACGTCGACCACTGAAAAAAGTTCTTGCTGAGCAGCGAAAAGACCGCGACCAGCACCAACAAAACCGCCACCAATCCAAGATGTGGAGCCAACTTCCGAAACGAATCTTGCAAGCGACTCATGATGCGGCCTCTTCTCTTGCCGTTGCCGAGACACCGGCGGAACCGGACGCCGGAAGCGACGCATGCCCTGCAAAGGAAGCCTCTAGGATCGCATCCTCACTGAATTCTTTTCGCTGAAACGTTGCCATCATTTTCCCGGCGGACATGACCGCGATCGCGTCGCAGGTCTCAAACAACTCTTCCAAATCACTACTCACAATCACAATCGTTTTGCCTTGTCGGGCCAATTCTTCAAACAGCTCATACAGCTTGCCACGCGCCGCCACATCGATCCCACGCGACGGCTCATCAAACAGGTACACCTCGGCACCCCGAGTCAACCACTTCGCCACTGCAACCTTCTGCTGGTTGCCGCCACTGAGCGTCCCAACGGATTGTTCCAACGACTGATGCCGCGTTTCCAAGGATCGGTGAATCAATCTCGCTGCTTCGACCTCCTCCTTTTCACGAATCCAACCCTTGCGTGAAAACTTGCTGGCCAAAGCCGCCAAGGACGTGTTGGCTCGAATCGACTGCGACAACAACAGCCCGTTTTGTTTGCGGTCTTCGGTGACCATCGCGAAACCGGCCTGAACGGCTTGGCTCGGATGAGTGAAACGAACGCGCTCACCTTCGCCCCGCGAGACGTTGCCGGAGGTGGCCACGTCCGCACCACAGATCGCTCGCAGCAATTCCGTCCTGCCGGAACCCACCAACCCTGCGATGCCAAACCGTTCCCCGCGACGAACCGTGAACGAGACATCGTTTACCATCCCAGACGTGATTTGATCCACCATCAAACCAACTTGGTCAGTTCGATGGCTAACAAAATCCGGCGTCGACGGCTGGGCGGATTGGGCTGCGTCTTCTTCGGCGCTCATCCATGCCACCATCTTGTCCCGATCAATTCGTGAGATCGGTTCGGTGGTCACGAGACGCCCGTCGCGCAGCACGCTGACTTCATCCGATAGTTGCTGAACTTCCTCGAGTCGGTGCGAGATGTAGATGATCGCAACGCCTTGTTCACGCATTTTTTTCAAATGAGTGAACAACTCTTCGGATTCGCTGCCCGAAAGAGCCGCCGTGGGCTCATCGAGAATCAACACACGAGCATCCCGGGCGAGCGCGGCCGCAATCTCGATCATCTGCTGTTTGCCAACCCCCAACTCGCCAACAATCGCGTGCGAATCGACATCAGGCAAACCGAACTGATCCAAAACCTGACGGGCCGATCGATGCAGTTCACTCATTCGCAACAGGCCCCATCGATTCGGCAACGCTGCCAGACGAAGGTTCTCCGCAACCGACAACGTTTCGATCAAATTCAGCTCTTGCTGAACGATCTGCACGCCGCGAGCTTCTGCGTCTTGTTTGTTTCCCGGGCGGTATTCGTCACCCGTCAAACTCATCTGGCCAGCCGACGCCGGGATCAAACCACTGATGATCTTGCAGAGCGTGCTTTTGCCGGCCCCATTGGCGCCGAGCAATGCGTGCAGGTGCCCAGCCTGAAAATCAATCGAGACATCGTCCAGCACGGTGACATCACCGTAACGTTTGGTCAGTCCGCGAACGGAGAGAGCGACGGTCATGGTTGGCTCAGTGTTTCCGCCGTGATCAGGTCCACGGGTGTTTCGACGTCCTCGATGGAAGCGTCCGAATGGGCGGCTTTGTTTTGAAGTTGTTCCAGTGCCGCTTCGATCCCGTACACAGCCAACTGATCGCCATGTTGATCCGCCGTCGCCAACACCTTGCCGTCTTCAATGGCTTGCTGAATCGCCGAGATGTTGTCGAAGCCAACGATCTGCACTTCGCCGGCCCGACCGGCACTCTTGACTGCCGCGATGGCACCCAGAGCCATCGAATCATTCGCCGCCAAGATCGCGCTGATCTCTGGGTGCTCGCTCAACATGGACGACGCCACTGTGTTCGCGCGAGACATTTCCCAATCCGCCGATTGGCTGCTAACAATCTCCATGCCCGCTTCCTGCATCGCAGCTTCAAACCCCTTCAAACGTTGCTGCGCGTTGTAGGACGTGCGAATCCCTTCCAGAATCGCGACTTTGTCACCTTTGCGATTCGCAGCCAAGTGGTCACCGACTTTCTTTGCACCGGCCATGTTGTCGGGACCGACGAAGGGGATGCGGACGCTTTCTTGTTCGAGCACTTCTGCATCCAAGCGGTTGTCGATGTTGACGACGGTGACTCCCGCTTCGATGGCGCGTCGAAGCGCCGGCACCAACACCTTGGAATCCGCCGGAGCGATCACAATCGCGTCCACTCCGCTGGCAACCATCTCTTCGACCAATGCGACTTGGCGACTGACATCGCGTTCGTCTTTGATCCCGTTGACGACCAATTCGTATTGATCCGAGTGCTCTGCCTGATGCGTTTCGGCTCCCTTGGCCATCGTTGAGAAAAACTCATTCGCCAACGATTTCATGATCAAAGCAACGCGAGGTTTTCCCTCGCCATCTGCCTGACTTTGTGAGGTCGAACTGGAGGAACTGCATCCCGTCAAAGACAGGGTCAGCAATACGGCGAGACAGCCAACTCGATTTGCAATGGAGCACATGGAGGCAACGATCTTTCGGTTGAGCGAGGTGGGGAGGTGGGGTGGGGAAGCAACAGGGAGGATGCGGTCGTGCAAGAGATACCATCAACCAACCGCGACGAGCACGTGTGACGGCGAAACCCGAGTCGTCTTATCCGCCAAGCGTTCGCTCACGTTGACGAGAACCGGACGCTCACGCGATCCGGCGAATCAAGTTTCGCCAAACCACTTCTGCTCGCGTGCCTAGCATAACCCGTTGATTGAAGTCGGTGGCAGGGGCAGCCACGGCAACCACAGGAATTCGTCCGTGGGCAAGCTGCACGGCCAGTGGGGTTGCCCAGTTGCCAGCTGCCCATGAAATTGATTGCACACGTGTTCCCTTCTTTGGAATCCATTTTGGATTTCCCCTCGCACTCAACCGGCCCCATCATGTTTGCTCTGGATGTCCTGTCACGAATCATCCATGTCGGCACTGCGATCACCTTGGTCGGTGGTTCGGCGTTCATGCTGCTGGTGTTGCTTCCGTCCGCGAAATTGATTTCGGAAGAAGCTCATCAAACGCTGGCCCAGGCGGTGACGGGTCGCTGGAAGCGGTTCATCCATGGCGGAATCTTGCTGTTCCTGCTCAGTGGTTTTTACAACTACATGCGAGCGATCCCGAACCACAAAGGCGACGGTCTGTATCACGGTTTGCTGGGCGTCAAAATGTTGCTCGCCTTCGCGATTTTCTTACTCGCCACCGCCTTGGTGGGCCGCAGCGCCGCCTTGGTCGGCATCCGCGAAAATCGTGGGAAGTGGTTGAAAGTGATTGTGTTGTTGGCCGCCATCATCGTAGGCATCTCGGGATTCGTGAAAGTTCGCGGGGTACCTAGAACGCCGAGTGAGCCTTCTGCTTCCGCGCCTGCTTCGTTGGATCCAGTGGAGACCGCCGAACGGCAACCGGTGACGGCTGAGTGAATCACCTTCAGACGCGCTGCGGGACCATTTCTTTCGTCCGGGAGAGATCCGGCTTTTGGTTCGGTCCACGGCGTGGTTCTTCTGTTCGCTGGGCGGCTATTATCAACTGCGGCCGCTGCTACTTTGTCAGGTTGAGCGTTTTCAATTTGTTTGTGGTTTCGCTGATGTGGTCCGTCTTCACGGACTCGTATCAACGCGATCAAGCCAAACGGTTCCTGGACACCGCCGTGGTACGTGGCGGAGATGTCATGTCAGCTCAATTGTTTGGGCTGTTGCGTTTCAGCGGACTGAGTTTGACGGCCATTGCCGCCTGATTCCTGCCGCTCGCAGTCCTCACGGGGTGGTCGGGGATGCGAACCGGCCGCCAGCAGGGAAAAATGCAGCAACTGGGACGACCGGCCGGCCATGATTGACCCACTCGTTGGCCATTCGTAGACTTGTTCGGTTTCCACCCAGCAATTCTCGACGAAATTCGCCCACGCCGGCTAGCAATCGCTCGCCGGCATCTTTTTTTCGTCGATCTTTCTAATCATACGTTTCTGATGTCATCCGATTCTCACGTCCAACTGGGATCCCCGCCGCTCATGGACCAAGCGATTGCGAAAGCTGACACACTCATCGAAGCCATGGGTTGGATCCGCCGTTTTCGAGGCAAAACGACGGTCATCAAACTTGGCGGCAGCCTGCTCGAGGACCGCGAAGCTCTCCATCATTTGCTGCTGGACGTGATCTTCATGGAAACCGTTGGGCTCCGTCCGGTGGTGGTGCATGGCGGTGGAAAGGCAATCACCGAAGCGATGGCCAAGGCGGGCATCGAAGCCCAATTCCTTCGCGGACGCCGCGTCACCGACGAAAAATCTCTGAAGGTCGTCGAGCAGGTCCTCGCAGGAGAATTGAACGTCGAGCTGACCGAAATGATGGAACATCTCGGTGGCCGAGCAGTGAACCTCTCGCCGCGGACCACGTGTGTTCTGAAAGGCAAAAAACTGATCGATCCCGAAGGCGATGACTTGGGATACGTTGGCGAGGTGACCGAGGTCGATCGCGACGTGATCGAAAGTCTGGCCTACACGGATCAAGTCGCCGTCATCCCTTCGTTGTGCGAGGACGATCAAGGCCAACTGTACAACGTCAACGCCGACACCGCTGCGATGGCGGTCGCCCAATCACTTGGCGCGGACAAGTTGGTTTTCCTCTCTGACGTCAACGGTGTTCGTCGCGATCCCGACGATGCGTCCACGATCATCCCGGCCCTGTCCGCCGAGGAGGCTCGCAAGCTCATCACCGATGGCGTGATCAAATCTGGCATGATCCCGAAGGTCGAAGCCTGCTTAGAAACCTTGGGACGCGGCGTGCAAAAAGTTCACATCATCGACGGCCGCCTACGTCATTCCTTGTTGCTTGAAATCTTCACCACGGACGGCGTGGGCACGGAGATCCATCAGTGAACGCGTCTGGCAACCACGATTGCCCGCTCGGCGGCGACTGGATCAACGCGATCGCAGGCCGCCTCTCTCCTACTGGGGAAAACTCGTGTCGTGATGCCCTGCATCAATTCGCGGACCAACCGGTATGGCGTGGCGATGCTGCGTTGCCAACCAAGATCACCGAGCAACTTCAAACGCTGACTCAGCAGGACGCATCCGCGATCGCGGACTGCATCAGCACATCGACCAAAGACCAAGCTCTCGAGCACGCTCTGGTCGTGGGTCGCCGACACCATCAATCGCTGCAAACGTCGGACACCAACACTGGCGATGCCGCCCTCCCGCCCAAATGCCTATGTTTGGTCGGCAGCGACCACGGTCGCAGCGTCGTGGCCAGAATGGCCAGCGGCAACTCATCCCTGCGTGGCAACGAGTGGCCGCTGTTGCCTGGATTCGCTCATGCCCCCGCAAATCGCTTCGTTGACCGCATCGATTCGTCCACTGCCGTGGCCTTGGTTTCGCCTTGGGATTTCAGTGGCGTGGGTGAACCACTCAGCACCGATTGGTGGACCCAGTGTCGCCAACGATGCGACGAAACCGGCACCTGCCTGATCGTCGACCACGGCGATTTCCCTCTCGTCGGAAACGGCCACCTGTTCGCACATGAAATGGTCGCTGGAGTTCCCGCGGATGCCGTGATCCTATCGGCTGGCCTGACTTTCGATTTGCCGGGCGGACTGCTGGTGCTGGGCCAATCACTTGCGTCACATGCGGATGGGTTGCCAACGTCCAATGCTTTGGTCGGACACTTGATTGCAGCCACCCTGTCTGAACTCATGCAATCCGAAGCACTGGCAACCGACGCCGACGCGTTTGCAATCGCACTGGCGGAACGAATCGCGCCTCGCGGTTGCGTTCGAGACCTGCACGCCAGCGGTCACACGGTTGTTCTGGAACTGGACGTTGACTCGCAAACCTGGTCCGAAAAAGCCAATGCCGAAAAACTGCATGCGTCGATTTGCAGCGAACATTCCGTGCTCTTCCAGCCTCCTTTGTTGCTGACCGGCGAGGAACAACCCCGCCTGATCGACCGAATCGATGCCGTGCTGGCGGGGTTGGAACAAAACCAAGAACCGGTCGCTTCGTCCGAACAAACACCCCTCGAGAAAGCTCCTGCTGCCGAAACGCTGGATGACAGCGAACACGAACAAGCGGATGCGGCACTCACCGAGGAAGTCTGGGACGCAGCACCTCCAGACGAAACAGAACCGGATTCAGAGAACGCAGACGAAGCGTTTCAAGAAGACGAATCCGATCAAATGGTCGAGGAAGATTCCGTCGAAGATGCCGAAGATGAATTCGATGAAGAAGAGGACGAGCCCGTAGAAAACGATGAAGAAGAGAACGAGGCCGACGACGAAATCGACCAGGAAGAAGACGAAGACGACATCGAACAAGATGAAACTGAACTGGAAAACAACGAACTGGATGAGTTCGAATCCAACGAGGAAACGGAGAAACATTGATGCGACACTTGCTCACCCTCTTTGATCTGACACCGCAAGAGTTGCGTCAGATTTTAGCAACCGCACAAACACTCAAAGCCAAATTGAAACGGGGCGAACGGCCTGCGATCTTGGAACGGTACACGCTCGCGTTGCTGTTTGAAAAACCAAGCTTGCGAACGCGTGTCAGCTTTGAAACGGGCATGAATCACCTCGGCGGCAGCAGTCTGTTCCTCGGCGATGATGTTGGCTGGGGCAAACGCGAATCGCCCTCCGACTTCACTCGTGTGCTCGGTCAGTTTGTTGACGCGGTTGCATGCCGAGCCAAATCACACGATCGCGTCGAACAACTCGCGAAATACAACGCCGTTCCGGTCATCAACAGCCTCACCGATCTTTGTCATCCCTGCCAAGCGATTGCGGACGTGTTGACGTTGATGGAAAACTTCGGTGATGTCCAAGGCCGTCACATGGTTTTTGTCGGCGATGGCAACAACGTCTCGCGATCATTGGCGCTCGCCTGTGCCATGCTGGACATTCAGTTCACGCTCGCCTGCCCCGACGGTTACGAACTCGACCAACCTTGGCTGGATCGAATTTCAGAGAAATACCCCAACGCGAAACTCAACCAAATCGCGGACCCTATCGCAGCGGTCCAAAACGCCGATGCGATCTACACCGACGTTTGGACCAGCATGGGACAAGAGGCGGAGTCGATCGAACGACGCGCCGCCTTCAAAGATTTCCAAGTCAACGAAGCGTTGCTTGAAGCGGCTCCGAAAACCGCTCGCGTGCTGCATTGCTTGCCCGCCGTGCGAGGCGAGGAGATCACGGACGCGGTCATGGATGGTCCACAAAGCGACGTGATCGAACAGGCGGGCAATCGAATGCACGCCCAAAAAGCATTGATGATCCAACTTCTGCGTCCCGAATGGATCTCAGAAAACATTCGCGTTTAAATCGCAACGGGCTGGCTCAATTCGAGCCAGCCGGAACGAACCGCGTGGAACGAATCAGCGCTGAGCAAACTGCAATTCGCTCGACACGAATGGGTTGGCTTGAACCTTCCCAGGAGTGAAGCCAGCCGAGCTGGAAACCAACGTGGTCGCCGCTTCGGTATCCTCCGCCGCGTCGCTCTTTTGAGCAACCGCAGCCTTGGACTTCGTCACCAAATGCGAGGTTGTTTCACCAGCCTTGCAGACGTACGGGTTGGAAACCGGTCCAACGTAACCACGGCGCTGATTCATCGGTGCCGCTTGGCTGCGGTATCCGGCTCCGGGGCTCACCATCGGTGGCGATGCAAAGGGGCTGACACCGTAAGGGCGGTAGTGGCGTGTGCCGTAGTAAACCGGT
The DNA here is from genome assembly GCF_043100905.1 of Rhodopirellula sp. JB055. Lineage (NCBI taxonomy): Bacteria > Pseudomonadati > Planctomycetota > Planctomycetia > Pirellulales > Pirellulaceae > Rhodopirellula > Rhodopirellula sp. JB055. The sequence goes on from NZ_JBICHO010000437.1 coordinate 14,453, forward strand.
GGATTGGTCGCGAAATACGGCGGGTTTGGAATGCTGGATCGATACACCGAACCGTAGGGTTGATAAAAACCAAAGGGCTGGAAACCGAAACCAAAGGGTGCTTGAGCGGAGGCTTCTTCACTGCAGGCCACGCAGCCTGCAACAACCGCCAAGCCCAAGACGATGCGCTGAATCGATCGCTTCAGGCGACTCGAACCTCGCGAAAAGGCAGATTTTTGAGACAACATAGCTGGCCCGCTTTCTCTCAGAGAATGAGGTGTGATGGGATCGTTTGGCAAACGTCGATCGTGAACACCCCCGTGCACATTCCACCGTAGTCACCCGTCCAATCGTTGCAATCCAAACAACCGGCCCCCGGCCAAATAATTCTGCAAATCAGAGTCGGATTTCGCCAACATGCCGCTGTTTTGTCCCTCTGAGTGAAAAACGTTCACCTAACATGGCTGCTTCCGCTCCCGTGCCTCGCCAATCCGGCCCATGAAAATGAAAATTGCCTGCGTCATTCACTCGCTCGACGGCGGCGGTGCCGAACGAGTGATGGCGGGTCTGGCATCACGATTGGCACTTCGATCGCACTCTGTCACCCTGATCACCTTGGACGACGGACGTCATGACCGACACGAAGTCGACGCAAGCGTTTCGCGTCGTCCAATCCATGTCTTGTCGACCCCCGAATCCCCCGTCTCACTGTGGACTCGAACTCGGCGTCTGAGAACAACGATCGCCGCAGGCAACTTTGACGTGGTGCTCTCCTTTTGCGATGCCACCAATTGGCTGACGTTGCTGGCGACCCGCGGGCTTGGCGTCCCCGTTGTTGTCAGCGAACGGAGCGACCCCAAGCATCAATCGCTCGGACGGACACGTGAATTCCTTCGGCGGCACCTGTACCCGAAGGCCTACCAAGTCGTGTGCTTGAGCGACGACGTGGCGGCATTCTTGCAATCGACCACACACTGCCACACACGCGTGATCCCATCGGCGGTGGAACCTCCTGCGAATGTTGCCGTCAAACCGAACCAGGCCGAGAACACCAACACAAAAATTCAAAGGCTTGTTGCCGTCGGACGACTCGAACACGAAAAGGGATTCGACCGTTTGATTCGCTGCCTCGCAGAATTACCAAACGATGCACCTGAATGGAAGCTGGCGATTCATGGTGAAGGCAGCCAGCAAGGTTCTCTGGAATCAATTGCCCGGGAACTCAACGTGGATTCACAAGTCGAGTTCCCTGGTTGGACGCGACCGATCTGGCCGGCTTATTCCAACGCCGACTGGTTCGTTTTGCCCAGCCGATACGAAGGGTTCCCGTCTGCGTTGCTAGAGGCCATGGCTTGCTCCACCGCTGTGCTCGCAGTCGACGCTGGAGGAGCTGTCCGAGGCGTGATCGATCATGGCCGCAACGGTTGGCTGGTCGAAAACAGCGACACCGCTTTACGCGACGGACTCCAGCACTGCTTGGCTTCTTCCGAACTGCGAACACGCCTTGCTCTGCGTGCAGGGGAAGTGGCGAAGCGATTTGGGTGGAAGGCGATGGTGGACGCTTACGAGACGTGCCTCCAAGACGCCTGCGAGGGGCGTCCTCGCCCCTGACCCGCCAGTGGTTCTCATTCCGTGTGCTAAAAACGAAGCGAATGGGACACTCGGTAGAATCAAATCTGCGACAGCGTCGTCGATTCGATTTCGCTCTCGCGTCGGCTGGCTGGGACACCATTATCAACGCGATGTGAAATCATCCGATCTGGGCCGACTGTCAATCGAAAGCCTATCCCGCTGGGCGAATCCATGTGGCACAATGAGGCCCGAGATCTTTTCATTCGAAATGGAGTTTTTCAGATGAGCGAACCATCTGATGCACTGGAACTGAAGCCCATCGCTGGCGTTGTCCAGGATCCCAATGAGGTCCCGGTGGTCGTGCACAGCGACGTCAAAGGGGCGATCCAGGACATGACGTTCTTGCAGAAATCACTGCTCTTCGCAGAGCTTGCCATGGTGGCTTACAACGATGAGCGTGAAGCCACCGTTGCCGCGGCAATGGTCGGTTTCCCTGACGTCACGTTCTTTGATCATGACGGTTCGCAGGCCTACCGATTTCGCAATGACCACGATTGCGGGATCGCTTGCCGAGGCACCGAACCCAACGACTGGAATGACATTCGTGCGGACGCCAACGCAGCCTCGGTTCTGGCTGAAACAGCGGGCAAAGTCCACCGCGGATTCAAAACCGAAGTCGATGATTTGTGGCCCATGCTCGAGACGGCGTTGGTTGGCAACGAGCAACCCGTTTGGTTCTGCGGCCATTCACTCGGTGGTGCCATGGCAACGATCTGCGCCGGCCGATGTTATCTGTCCCACATCCAATCAATCCCGCAAGGCTTGTTCACCTACGGCAGTCCCCGCGTCGGTGACAAACGCTATATCAACTACGTTCAATTGCCCCACTATCGTTTCGTCAACAACA
>NZ_JBICHO010000438.1:0-14471 GCF_043100905.1 Rhodopirellula sp. JB055
GCTCGTTTGAGTTCGTCGAGGCTGGTCAGTCCGCGGGCGACGGTGAGGACGGCTTCCGATTGGACGGGGCGGAAACCTTCGGATTTGGCAATCGCGGTCAATTGCCCGGCGTCTTGGGTCTTGCCCAAGGCGGCTTTGAGCTGCGGTCCGGGAGTCAGCAGTTCGTACAATCCGATCCGGCCGTGGTAGCCTCGTGAGTTGCAGACGGGGCACGGGGTGATCGGTGCGGGTCGCCCGTTCTCGTCGACTTGTTGTTCGATCGGCGGTGGAATGAACGGCTTGTAAAGCAAAGGCACACGTCCGGCAGGGATGCCGAGTTGGGCGAGCAATTTGGCTGGGGGTTCAAAGCCAACTTTGCAGTTGTCGCACAAACGCCGCACGAGTCGTTGATGAATCACGCAGCCGATGTTTTCGGCAATCAAGCTGCGGCATTCTGGGTAACGACCGACGAATGTCAGCAAGGCTGGGATCGCACCGTCAGCGGGTAGTCGGTGGATGACTTGTCGGTCGGCCGTGGTGACTTGTTCGAGTGCGACCTTCAGTGATTCGGGCTGCGGCGGGTTGGGAAACATCAACACGTCGGGTTCACGCAGAACCATTCGGTTGACCATATCCAGTTCGGTTTTCCCGGTGTCTCCACCGAACAAGTTGGGCGAGATGTTGATGATTTCGGGTTCGGGTGACTCCGCGGGTTCGAACGATTGGAAGTCGCGGATCAATCGATCGGCAGCGCTGATGGCAACGTTCCAGAAGGTCGAGACGCCTTCGCTCTTTTTGGCCGAGATCAGGACGATGTTTCCCGAGCCGTTCAGTTTCTCTTTGAACTGCTCGATCATTTTGTCCCGCATGCCAAGGTCGGCCAGTTTTTTAAATGGCATCTCCTCGGCTTCGAGTCGGCAGATCACGCGTTCGCCGGTTGGCACACCTTGCGATTGGACGCTGAGTTGGTATTTGTCTTTGACCAGTTTAACCTGCATGCCGCCTTTTTGGCTGCCGCGACGATCGGCAGGATTCATCAAGCACAATTGTTTCAGGGCGTACAGCATCGCATCGCCGCTTTCGCGATCCAGCGGCGGGAGTTGTTCCCACGCCCCATCGATTTGATAGCGAATCGCACAAGCGGACTTGGAAAAGTCCATCAGGATGTGCGTGGCTCGCGAGGTGATCGCGTGCGCAATTTGGCCGCCGGCGATGGCATAGCCGGCGCCTTGGCGGGTGCTGATCAGCAACGCTTGCAGTTCGTTGTTGTCTTTGATCCGAGGAACGAATTCCACGGGAGCGACGGTTTGCCAGAGCTGGACTTCTTCGTTGGATTGTTTGGCCACTTACAGGATTCCTGGTGCTTTCACGTCGATGCCCTTGAGCGCCATCTTCAGCGCGTCCTTGTTCGGTGCGACTGCAAAGGCGGTCGGCCGATCAATCAATTCGTCGTCGATCAGTTGTTTCAAACTCATGGTGAAGTCTTGCATGCCGTCTTCGGCACCGATGCGAATTGCGTCGGGTAGTTTGTTGTCGTGGCCTTCGAGGACCAGTTTGCGAATCATCGGCGAGAAAGTCATCACTTCGCAGGTTGGCACTCGCGAAACGCCGGGCTTGATGCTCTTGAGCAGCTTTTGGGCGACAATGCCTTTCATGTTAAAGGCGATGGCGCTGCGGATAGCGTTGTGCATTTCTTCGGGGAACAAGTCCAGGATCCGGCCGATGCAGGTCGAGGCACTCGCGGCGTGGATCGTTCCGAAAACCAAGTGACCTGTTTCGGCCGCGTGAATCGCCGTCATGAACGTTTCTTCGTCCCGAAGCTCACCGACCAGAATGATGTCGGGGTCTTCCCGCACGGCGTGTTTCATTCCGACGGAGAAGTCCACGACGTCCTGACCAATTTCGCGTTGGTTGATCAGCGATTTATCTTCCGTGAAGATGAATTCGATCGGGTCTTCGAGGGTCAGAATGTGTTTTCGATAGATGCTGTTGATGTAGTTCAGCATCGAACCGATCGTGGTACTTTTTCCCGAACCGGTGACTCCGGCGAGCAGAACCATGCCCTGTTCGTAGTGGCAGAGGTTTTCAATCGAATCGGGCAGGAAGAGGCCGCGAAAATCGGGGATGAAGTTGCTGATCCGGCGGGCGACCAAACCGATGTTGCCCAGCGATTTCAACATGTTGATCCGGAATCGCCAGCGGACGCCGTCGACTTCGCATTGGTATGAAAAGTCAGCCCCGCCTTCTTCTTCGAAGATGATCAGGTTGCGATCGTCCATCATCGGGAGCAACAGCCGCACCATTTCTTCGGCTTCGATGGGGCCCCGGTTGAGCGGTTTGAGTTCACCGCCGACGCGAACCATGGGTGGCTGGCCGACTTTCAGGTGGAGGTCGGAACCTTCCAGTTTGACCAGCGCCCGGAAGATTTTGTCGACTTCCAGTTCTTTCTTTTCCTGAAGCAAACTGCTTTTCAGGCGTGCTGCGACCGCATCAGGAGACATGTCGCGAGGAGGGCCTGCGGGAACGGTTTTCGCTGCGCCGTGTGCCATACGTTTTGATCTCACGTGACCGGGAAAAGTCCGCCCGAGTGGCGAAATCTCCCGTGAATCGGAGGAAGGAGGAAAAGAATCTTCAGGTTGAACCCGGCCTTAGCTTAGTCGATCGAGCCCAATTGTCGAAAGACAAGCCAGATGTTTGTAGGATGTCAGCCGGTGGTTTTCTACCGGGCCTCTGTGGGTGCCCCCAGCGGTCCGTGTTTGCCCCGTTCGATTGGCGTTTTGCTCGGCCTGCCTTTTCCTCTTGTTGCTCGTCTTTCCTTCGTTCGTCTTTTCAAGGCACGTGCCCGATGTTGACCGCCAATTTGATCCGGACAAAGCGGGACGGAGGGGTGTTGAGCGCCGATCAATGGCGGTTCCTGATCGAGGGCTACTGTGACGGCCTGGTCACCGATTACCAGATGTCAGCCCTGGCAATGGCCATTTACTTTCGGGGGCTGAATCGATCGGAAACGGCCGAGCTGACTCGGTGCATGGTCGACAGTGGTGAACGTTTGCCTCGCGTCAACGATCGGCCGCGAGTGGACAAGCACAGCACCGGCGGGTTGGGCGACAAGATCTCGCTGATTCTGGCTCCGCTGCTGGCGTGTTGCGATGTGGACGTGCCGATGATCAGCGGTCGAGGTCTCGGGCGAACCGGTGGGACGCTCGACAAATTGGAAGCCATCGAAGGTTACGAGACTCAGTTGACGATCGATCAATCCAGTCGAGTCCTGAAGGAAGTGGGGTGCTTCATCGTGGGAGCGACCGAGTCCATCGCACCGGCGGACCGACGGTTGTACGGCCTGCGCGACGTGACGGGCACGGTCGAATCGGTGGGACTGATCACGGCCAGCATCCTCAGCAAAAAGTTAGCGGCCAGTTTGGATGCGTTGGTGATGGACGTGAAGGTCGGCTCGGCCGGGTTCATGCCGACGATCGAGCAGGCGTCGGAGTTGGCTGGTTCCCTGCAAGCGGTCGGTAGCGAAGCTGGGTTGCCAACGATTCCGATTTTGTCCGACATGGATCAACCGCTCGGACGAGCGATCGGGAACGCGATTGAGGTCAACGAATCGCTCGACGTGCTCCGGGGTGGCGGTCCGCTGGAGGTGCGAGCGTTGACGTTGCGATTGTCAGCGGAATTGTTGGTGGCAACGAAACAGGCCGAGGATTTACGATCCGCGGAAAAATCGCTCGCCAGCCAATTGGATTCGGGTGCCGCAATGCAACGTTTTGAGCGAATGGTTCAGGAGCAAGGAGGCAAACTTTCCGAGCATCTGCCTCTGGGCAAGCGAAGCGAACATGTGGCAAAGCAATCCGGATGGGTTGAATCGATCGACTGTCCCGCCATCGGTGACGCGATCATCTCGATGGGAGGAGGCCGGCGTAAAACGACCGACCCGGTGGATCCGTCCGTCGGAATCGATTTGCAGGTTCGCATTGGTGACCGCGTCGAAGCGGGCCAACCGTTGTGGACGGTGTATGAAGGCGCAAAGCCTTGCCCGCCCATCACGCCGGTTCAGTTGTCGGGATCGAAGGTGCCCGCTCGGCCATTGATTCTTCCACCGTGCCGCAATGATTGAATGCGGTAGTGATTGTCAGTTGCCGTATCGGGCGGCTTGTTCGCAGTTGCCTGAATTCTCATAGAACTGCTGGTAGCCTCGCCGTACGCGAGGTGATCGAGGTTGCAAGGCGGCGGCCAAATCCAACCAAGGTTTCGCATCGTCCCATTTGAAACGCAAGTAGGTTTCTGCCAACTGCATGTAGAACTCAGGATCGGGCGGACGGTTGCCGGATACGAACCGGACGCGATCGCGTTTCGCATGGCGAACGTCTGGTTCGCGGGGAAACCGCTGCGAACTCGAATCGGCTAAAGTGGGTCTCTCCTTCGTTCCCCTTGAGAAACGCCATGTCACCCCACTTTGTCGGCCTTGGACCCATGCTAGTTGCTGCGAGTCGTCGCGGTGGTCTTGCATTTCGCTCGCGAATTCGGATGGGGCTGGTGATGGCGGTGATCGGTTGTTTGTTGTTGGTGGCCGCGTCGTCGGTTGCCAGCGGTGCCCAACCGATGAACGTGTTGATCATTCAAACCGACGAGCACAACTTCCGGACGTTGGGGTGCTACCGCGAAACGTTGCCGATGGGGGAAGCGGAGATTTGGGGCAAAGGTGCTGTGGTCGAGACTCCCCACATCGATTCCATTGCGGCCCGCGGAGCCATCTGCACTTCGTACTACGCGACGTCGCCGGTTTGCACGCCGTCGCGCGCTGCGTTCTTCACCGGTCGTTACCCGCAGAACACAGGTGCCTATCAAAATGACCGGCCGCTTCGCGGTGACATGGTGACGTTTGCAGAAGTTCTTCGTCGCGAGGGTTACGCAACGGGCTATGCCGGCAAGTGGCATTTGGATGGACCTGGGAAACCGCAGTGGGGACCCGATCGCCAGTTCGGTTTTTCAGACAATCGATTCATGTTCAACCGAGGGCACTGGAAGAAGTTTGACTTCCAAGACGGACAACCGATCGTGGCAGCGAAGAACAAGAAAGGGCAACCGAACTACGATCTCGCGGACGCGGATGAGAAAACCTTCAGCACGGATTGGTTGTGCGATCGAGCGGCTGACTTCATTCGCGAAAATTCAGAGCGGCCCTTTTGTTACCACCTGTCGATTCCGGATCCACACGGCCCCAACACGGTTCGGGAACCGTACGACACGATGTACGAAGACATGGCCGTTCGACCGCCGTTGACGTTTCAACTGGATGAAGAACAACCGGGGTGGTTGCCGCCGACCAACCGCAATGCCAAGCAGCAGTTCAACGCTCGCTTGATGACGCAGTACTTCGGGATGGTTCGCTGCATCGATGACAACGTTGGGAAGTTGCTGGCTCTATTGGAAGAGCTCGAGTTGACCGAACGAACGGTGGTGGTTTTCACGTCTGACCACGGTGACCTCTGTTACGAACATGGCCGATTGAACAAAGGCAATCCGTATGAGGGGAGTGCCAAAATTCCCATGATCATTGCCGCGCCGAACGTCGTTCCGGCCGGATTGCAAATCGATCATGCGATGGGCACTGTTGATTTCGCACCCACTTTGCTTTCATTGTTAGAAAAGGAAACGCCGGAGGGAACGCAGGGACGCAATCTGTCCGAATGGTTTCGAAAGCAGGAGCCGGCGGATGCGGAAGTCGAAGGAAACAGTGTCGCGTTTTTGCGAGCTGCTTCGAGCAAGCCCGCTTGGGTCGCTGCGGTCACCGATCGTTACAAGCTGATCGTATCGGCGGGTGATCGGCCTTGGTTGTTTGATTTGAAAGAGGACCCGCACGAAACCAAGAACCACCTTGGTAAACCGGAAAATCAAGCGATCGCCGCGAGACTGGCGCAGTCCATGTTGCGATACGGCGACCTCATGAAAGACCCTCAACTGACCGAGGGCAAACTGAGGGACGATTTGCTGAATTTGCAAGTTCGTCCCTGACAACAGATTCTTCGGCGTGCTCCATCCGAAAATTTGCATTCAGGCGACCGAAGCGCCATGATCACCCGTTGGGGTGTTTTGCTCTCCCCTTTTTTACTTTCGTAAAGGCGAACGAATGAAGCGAGCTTTGTTGGTAATTGATGTCCAGCGTGAGTACTTCGACGGTGCATTTCCCATTCGGCATCCCGTCGGTCACTTGGAATCGATTCTGGAAGTCATGGATCAAGCCCGTGACGCAAAGGTTCCGACGGCGGTGATCCGGCATCACCAACCTGATCCGGAATCGCCCGTGTTTTGCAAGAACAGTGAGATGTGGCAGTTGCATCCCGAGGTGGAATCGCGACATCGGGACGCGTTGATTGACAAGTCTTTGCCGGGGTCGTTTACCAACACGGATCTGGAGGATTTTCTGAAATCCAACGACGTCGACACCGTCAGTATCGCCGGTTACATGACACAGGTTTGTTGTGACACGACGGCCCGCCAAGCCTTTCACAGGGGTTATCAGGTCGAGTTTCTGAGCGATGCGACGGGAACGTTGGATGTTTCCAACAAAGCCGGTGCGGTGACAGCGGAACAACTGCATGAATCGATCTTGGTCGCGCAGCAGATGTTCATCAGCGATGTGATCGATCGGAAAGAGTGGTCGTCGCGTTTGTGAGCAGATTCACGTGAGCCATTTGGGCGTTCGCCACGGTTCCATCTCGAACGTCGTACTGGATTTTTCAAGGTTGGGGCGAAGTCATGAGAACAAAACACTCTGCGAAAATAGTGGACGTGACCTCGATCGGCGTCGCGTCGATGGTGGGGTTGGTTTTGCTGGCCGGCGTCGTCCCTCGGATGCGACAGAGTGCGCGGCGGTCAACGTGCGAGATGAATCTCAAGCAGGTGGGGTTGGCTTTTCACAATTACCATTCCGCCTATCGCATGCTGCCGATGGGGTGCGGTGGGACTTCGTCAGGAAGTGCGGAACAGCCACTGCTGGGCAATGCGAATCGTTTGAGTCCGTTGGTGGGTTTGACGCCATTCATGGAACAGCAGGCGTTGTGGGAAAAGATTGCCAACCCATTGCGAGCCAATGGGGAGGTGTACCCTGCGATGGGTCCGGTTCCTTGGTTTGATCCAGAGAAGTACACGCCTTGGGGTCAGCGACCCGAAGTGTTGGTTTGCCCGGCCGATCCAACCGCAAAGGATTTTCCGACGGTCGCCAGTTACACGATCAACTATGGCGACGCGGTCATGAATGTCGGGGCATCGCCGCTAGAAGACATGCCGCCCTATGGCCGAACGCCGGGCGCTTTGCGAGGCATGTTCGGTTATCAAATGACCTTTCGTTTTCGCGATGCGCTGGATGGATTGTCCAACACGTTGTTGATGAGCGAAGCTCGGATTGGCGGTGTGCGTGTCGCCAAGAATGTCACCGGTTTGATTGGGCGACCGGCGGTTTGCATTGATGTCCATGAGGACGATTCAACCAAGTTCTGGCCAGAGGGACGAGGTGCGTCGTGGGTCGATGGATCGCTGTTGTCGATGGGGGTGCAAACGATCTTGCCGCCGAACTCTCCATCGGCGACCTCGGAAAAAGGTGAGCTCGAGGGTGTGATGTCGGCGTCCAGTCTGCACGGCGAAGGGGCTCACGTGTTGATGGCCGATGGAGCCGTTCGATTCGCGAGCAGTTCGATTGATGCGGGAGATCAAGGGTCGCCCTCGGTTGCACAAGGTCACTTGGACAACGGAAAAACGCTTCGCCCGGGCAGTCCGAGCCCGTTTGGAATTTGGGGAGCGATGGGGACGCGAGCGGCGCAGGATCAAGTTGATCGAGCGGTGTTGTCTGATCCCGTGCGGACACGCTCGCCGGAAGAGCTGGCCGAATTAGCAACCCTCGAATTGGAAACCTGGCATGCGGCCAAGGGGACCGGGAAAATCCAAGCCCGCCAGATCGATCTGACGGACAAGGGAGTCTTGGTTCTGATGTCGGAACAAGGTGAGGTTCGGCGGTTGGGATTGTCAAAGTTCAGCAGCCAGGATGCTTACCGAGCCGTGGTGACCCACCGTCAACGCATGCAGGAAAAAGCAAAGCTGATGGTCGGGCATTTGTCGACACAGCTCGACCTGTTGGAAGACAAACAGTTCGAAACCTTTGTCCGCGAGTGGACGGTCTTTCCAACGAGGGAAAGCCAGAACGATCCTGCGACCATCCAGCAGTTCGCAGCGTTTGTGAAGCAAGGTCGTGGTGGGCTGATCACTCATTACGACAGGATGCTGGAGTTGCTCGATACTTTGGACCCGTCGGTCCTGGGACAGATGCAAGCCGCATTGGCGCGAGGGAACGGACCGGTTCGTGGTTTTGCCATCGAGTTTGTGAATGGTCGTTGGAAGTTGAACATGGAAACGCAGGCGAATCAGCGTCGTGCCGGTCAGCCGCGTCCGTTCTTTCGGCAACTGAATCCTCGTTGATGATCCGTGTTGCTGCCCGTTCATTGTGGTTCGTGAGCGGATCCGAAACAGCGATGCCAGTTGTTGAGCCTCCTCTGATCCGCATCACGGATGCAGTCGTCTTATCCTTTGGAGTTCTCCGATGAAGTCAAAGCTTTCGTTCTTCGATTTGGTCATCGTCGGTGTGATGGCATCGGTTGGTTTCAGCATGCTGTTGCCGGCGGTTTTGCGTCAGCGTGCTGCTGCTCGAAATGTCTTGTGCGCGAGCAATCTGAAGGCATTGGGGTTGGCGATGCACAACTACCATGCGGCTTACAACCAATTGCCGCCAGGGTTGGGCGGGACGGTTGGCGGGGAAGACGACACGTCCAATCAAGGTCGACTCGGTCCAATCGTTCCTTTGACACCGTTTTTGGAAGAGCAGCCATTGTGGGAAAAAATCGCGAATCCGTACGTGTCCCCCAAAACCGGAAAACGGTTCCCGGCGATGGGACCAGCACCTTGGTTTGATCCAGCGGAATACGATCCGTGGGCGGCCACGTTTTCGACTTTGCGTTGTCCCGACGACATGGAAGACAAACCGGATGCGTCGAAACAAGAACCGATTGTGGTGATGGCTTTGGCGATGCCCGATCTTCCGCCGGGGGCAATCGATCTTGCAACCTTGTGCAACTACGTGGTGTGTTATGGCGATGGAACGTACATGATGGGTGAGAACATCGACGTGAAAGATGTTGAAGCGGTGAATCGCGTGCGGGCTGGGATGCGCGGCGTGTTCTGTGGAAACCAGCGAATGCGATTCCGAGACATCTTGGACGGTTTGTCCAACACGCTCGCGATGTCTGAAACGATTTCACCGGGCGAGAATGACGCGAAGGAGTCTCACATCGCGCAGGGCATCCAGGGTTTGAGTCTGAATCCTTCGTTGTGTTTGAAGGCCCACGACGGTGACCATGCGGATTGGTGGGGCGTTCGCCGGGGATCTCGGTGGGCCGATGGGACGCTTGCGATCAGCGGGTTCCAAACCGTATTGCCACCCAATTCACCAACGTGTTTGTCGGATTTGGGAATGGACGATCCGATAGCATCTGCATCGAGTCGTCATGCCGATGGAGTGTATGCTTTGATGACCGACGGACGGGTGGTCTTCATCCGCGATAGCATTGACTGCGGTGACAGTTCAAAACCGGGAGTTTCCGTTGGCGAAGGTTACGCTCGTCCGGGATCGCAAAGTCCGTATGGGATTTGGGGGGCGCTTGGAACACGAGCTTCCAAGGAAGTGCTGCCGAACCCAAATCCAGATTTAGCCCCGGTGGAATCGGGCACCGTTCGGAATCGAAACGGCCAAATTCAAAGGGGCGGGAACGAAGACAAATGGACGACGTGGACCGATCGCGATGGCAAGCATCGTTTGAAGGCAAGGGTCAACCGAATCATCGACCGCGAAACGGTGGAACTGGAAGACACCAAAGGCATTCTGCACCGAGTGCCGTTGAACACGCTGTCCGACCAACACATCGTCATGGCGGTGATGATGTATGAGATGGATTTGGAATCGGAAGCGGCGTCCAAGTCGGAGTGATTGGACGCCGCAGCGTTGAGATCGGATCAGAACTTTAGCGATTCACGTGGCTGCATTGGATTGGCAGCGTCGAATTGCTCGATCAGTTTCTTCGATTCGTCGTCGATCGATTCCGGCAGTTGAATATGCAGCTCGACCATCAAGTCTCCGTCCGTGCCTTTTGGGTTGCGAACGCCCTGCCCTTTCAGCCGCAATCGTTTGCCACTGGAACTGCCAGCGGGGATCGAGAGTGCGATCGTTCCTGCGGGCGTTGGCACGTCGACCTTGGCACCCAAGGCGGCCTCCGCCAGTGTGATCGGCAACTTGAGTTCCAGGTTGTTGCCGTTGCGTTTGTAGAACGGATGGTTGTCGACTTGAATGATCAGAATCAGGTCGCCAGCGCCTCCAGGACCGGGGTGTCCCTGTTCTCGCAAACGGATCTTGCTGCCTGAGTTGACTCCGGGAGGGATGGTTACCGACAGCTTTTCTTGCTTGCCACCTCGCGCCAGGTAAAACTCGACTGTGTCGCCCAGCACCGCGGTGCGAAACGTGACGGACAACTCATGTCGAATATTTTGGCCTTTTTGTGGGGGCGCCGATCGCTGGCCGCCTCCGAACGGTGACCCTTGGCCGCCGCGAGCACCACCGCCGAGGATTTGTTCGAAGAAGTCATTGAATCCGTTTTCGAATCCGGCTCCCCCTCGTCCTCCTCCGCCACCACGACCGGCGGCGCCGAAGATCTGTTCCAGATCCAATCCGTCGAAGGATGGGTCGGCTCCGCCGCCACCACCCGCACCGGGATTCCATCCACCGCGAATTTTTTCGAAGTCGGAACCATAGCGGTCGTAGGCCGCACGCTTTTGTTCGTCGCTGAGAACTTCGTAAGCCTCCTGAACACGCTTGAATTTTTCTTGCGCGTCGGGGTTATCGGGATTCATGTCCGGATGGTATTTCCGGGCCAATTTGCGATAGGCTTTGGTCAGTTCGCCTTTCTCGGCGTCGCGAGAAACTCCCAGCGTTTGATACAGATCTTCAGCCACAGTGTGTCAATGATTTGGAAGGCAATTTTGTCATTTTGACAGGAACAGTCGTTTGAGGATTCACCATAGCAAACACCGAACCACAGACCGATGGGGGAAGGTTTGGAAGTTGGTTTGCCCCATTTTGACACTGTTTTTGTGCGGTTTGGTCACGGATGCCCCCATTTGGGCCGATGGCGATTTGACGCTGAGGGTAGTGGAGGAATCCACGGGTGAACCGACGATCGCGAGGATGGAGCTGACGCGTCGATTGCCCGTCACGGTCCGGCGGACGTCTCGGCCAAAGACCATTTCGGTGGCTCCGCGACGATCGCTGTCGTCAGGACCAGGGTTTGTCGTGGATGAATTCGCGGAACTGTCACTGCAAGACGGTGCGTACGAGTTCAAGTTGACGCGAGGTCCCGAGTCGCGGGTTTTGCGAGGCACGTTTGACGTTCAGCGGGGCAGCGAGGACGAGCACCAACTCGCTCTGCCGCGAATGGTTCGGATGCGCCCGGAAGGTTGGACGAGTGGCGATTGCTTGGTGCCTCGGTCTCCGATCAGTTTGCCGATGCGAATGACGGCGGAAGATCTGCATCTGGCAAACGTGATTCGAGACCCCGACGTCGCCGGACGCGGCGAGGAAAAACCGATTCCACGTCGCAACGCAGCCAAGCTTTTCGGGGAAGGCGAACCGATTCTCACGCCGGAGCGTTGGCCGACGGAACCGTTGTGGATCGATGCGAACGTCGATTGCATCGGCGGGTTGGCATTCTATCGCGATTCGTCGGACTCCGATTGGCAATCGACTTCGCCGGAAGAGTTCGCTTCGGAGGAACTGGCTTCTCTGGGTTGGTTGGCAAGTCTGCCGGCGGATTCTTCCACACGTGTTGCGGTTGAAAATCCTTTCGCGTGGTTGCTGCCGATCTGGTTGGCCAGTGAGAAAGTGGACGGCATGTTTGTGCTGGGGGATTGGTTGCAACTGAACGAATCCGTGACACGTGTGTCGGAAGGAAGGATGCTTCAACCTGCCAATCGAAACGATGCAACTCAGCTTGGACGTGACGCGGAGCAGATCCACTGGCAATTGTTGGAGGCCGGTTTTCGGCTGGCTCCGCTGGCAGGATCCGGCGACGACCCAGGCAACTCGCCCGTGGGATACAACCGATTGTATGTGGCCGGGCGTTCGCAAGTTTCCTCGTTCGATTCACGAGAAGAAGCGGTCGCGGTGGGCACAATGAAAGCTTGGTGGGACGCGGCCTGGGAAGGGTGCAGCTTTGCTACCAACGGGCCACTGATGCGAACCAACCTGGATGGGCGATTGCCCGGTCACGTGTTTGAGATCAACCCGGCGGAAGTCAGCGAAGGCCAATCGGTGGAACTGACCGCGGAAGTGATTTTGAATGTCCGTGACCCGGTCGAGTACCTGGAGGTGATCCACAATGGCCGGTTGCACTACGGAGCCAAGTTGGACGAATTCGCGAAAGCCGGTGGCCGGATTCCACCATTGAAAATCAAAGAATCGGGTTGGGCGACGATTCGAGTGGTGACGTTGCACGAGGACCACTATCGGGCGGTGATGTCGTCGCCATGGTATTTCGAAGTCGGCGGGCAACCTCGAATCACCGCGCGCAGCGTGGTTTTTTTCAAAGAATGGCTGGGGGAAACCGAACAGCGGTTGGCGAAGTTGCCACCCGACCAACTGAAGGCATTTGTGCCCTACGTTCGAGCGGCTCGCAAATTTTGGGCGGAGCGGGCCTCGCTGGCAGGTTCGTGAACGATGGTCTTTTTCACGGAGGGGTGGCCGTGCGATCGTGGTTCGATTGCGAGCGCGGGCCCCGAGCGAGATTTGAATTGCCGCCTCTCGTCAAACGGCCGCGGATCGTCGAAACTGCTCGCTATGTTGAATCTTGCTCGCGATCTGTTTCCCCACCCGTCGTCGGAGTTTTCCATCGACGGTCACACCCTGCGCTACATCGACACGGCAGCCGAAGCCAAATTCGCTGATTCCAAAGTCGAAAAACAAAGCGATCAACCGACCTTTGTTTGCGTGCACGGCAATCCGACCTGGAGTTTCTATTATCGCCGGATCATCGAGCGGTATGGAAACCAGCAGCGAGTGATCGCGGTCGACCACATCGGCTGCGGTCGCAGCGAGAAACCGTCGGCGGATGCTTTCCCCTACACGATGGCCGCGCATCGTGACAACTTGATTCGGTTGGTCGATGAGTTGGATCTGCAAAACGTGATCTTGATCGCTCACGATTGGGGCGGTGCGATCGGATTGTCAGCCATGCATGCTCGCCGCGAACGGTTGGCGGGGATCGGGCTTTTGAACACGGCCGCGTTCCCACCGCCGTACATGCCGCAGCGAATCGCGGTTTGTCGGATGCCCGTGTTGGGAACTCCGGCGGTTCGCGGATTGAATCTGTTTGCTCGCGCCGCGGTCACGATGGCGATGTCGCGAACGAAGATGAAACCGGAGGTCGCAGCAGGCTTGTTGGCTCCTTATGACAACTGGCAAAACCGAGTCGCGATCGATCGGTTTGTTCGCGACATTCCGCTCGACGATTCGCATCCCACGATGAAGACACTTCGTCAGTTGGAATCCGATTTGCCTGACCTGGCGTCGTTGCCCATCTCGCTGATCTGGGGCATGAAGGATTGGTGTTTCCGGCCGGAATGTTTGAGACGCTTCGAAGCGGTTTGGCCGAACGCCGAAGTCACAGAATTGGCGACCACGGGACATTATGTGATCGAAGATTCACCGGAAGAAACATTGCAAGCGATCGATTCATTGCTGAGCCGCGTCAAGGAACGCATCGGTGCAGAGTGATCCTTGGCAATGGATTGCAAGGACGGTTCGCGGTCCTGCGGCAACGATCCAGTACGCGTGTGTGTTGGAGGCTGCTGCACCGAAAGTCGGCAACGTTCATCCGGTCGCAAAATTTGACGATCTCTGTTTTGCTGACTTTGTCGTCGCCGCCGAAATCGCAGCCAGCGAACTGACGGGCACGTCGTTGGGTTTGGGCGATCGAATTCGTGAGGTGGTTCGACAGACGCGTGCCAAGACGAGCACCAACGTCAACTTGGGCATCGCGTTGTTGTTGGGCCCGATTGTTCTCGCCGAAGAACGAGACCAAACCGCGGAGGTCGGCTGGACGCTGCAGCGTTGGCGCGAGGCCACGTCGAATGTGCTGGCAACACTTTCGAGTGATCAGAGTCAGCGGATGGGAGAAGCGATCGCGATCGCGGTCGCCGGAGGAATGGACGGGGACTACCAACCGGAAGATCCAACATTGGATGTTCAGGCCGCGTCCGAATCGTTCGTCGTGAGGGCTGGGATGCGCGCCGCGAAAGCTTGTGACTTGATCGCGGCAGAAGCCGCCCGCGGGTTTGAGAGTTTCTTCGCCGCGGTGGTGCCAAACGGGCAAGAGTCCGTGCGCGAAACCGGCGATCTG
>NZ_JBICHO010000439.1:0-3130 GCF_043100905.1 Rhodopirellula sp. JB055
TTGCGGTTGCGAGCCAGTTTGCGAACCCGTTTGCGGTTGCGAAGTTGTTGAACCTTGCTGTGCACCAAAACAAGGCTTGCTGCAGCGTTTGTTCGCGAAGAAGCACGGTTGCGACGCTTGCTGCGAGCCAGTTTGCGAACCCGTCTGCGGATGTGAGCCAGTTTGCGAACCAGTTTGTGGTTGCGAAGTGATCGATCCTTGCTGCGACAGCGCACCTTGCTGCGATCGTCCTGTCTTGGGCATGTTCAAGAAGCTGTTCAGCCGCAAGAACGCTTGCTGCGACAGCGGATGCGACATCGTTGAACCAACTTGCGGTTGCGAATACATCGAGCCATCCTGTGGCTTCGAAGCACCAGCTTGCGGTTGCGGACACTGATCCGTTTGACGCAACACTGACTCAACTGACTCGGTTCGTGTACGAAGCCACGAACTGAGTCAACCTTGAGATTCCGATTGCCCTCGTGTTTGAAACCTCGGTTTCGAACGCGAGGGTTTTTCTTTGCGCGCTGACGCCTCTGCGTCAAGAAACATCGCATCAATCAAGGCGGCACGAAACGCGGGCTTTTCCGACAATAGAGAAATCCGAATTCTTGGCGAATCCGGCTACCAGCGCAGAGCCCTCCGAATTCTTCGCGAATCCGGCAACCAATGTTTCGGCGGGTCTCTCAGGCGTCCGTGTAAACCACCTTGGACGAACCTTCGACGATCCGGCCGATCGGTGAGCACGTGATACCGGCTGCGGAAACTTGGCTAGCGACGCTGGCGGCATAGTATTCATTGACCACCACGGCCATGCCGATGCCCATGTTGAAGACGCGTCGCATCTCGGACGTTGCCACGTTTCCGGTTTGTTGCAACCAGCGGAAGATCGGATTGGGCGTCCAAGCGTTTGGATCGATTTCGGCGTTGACACCAGGTGGCAAGATCCGGTCCAGGTTCTCTTCGATGCCACCGCCGGTGATGTGGGCGATCCCGTGCAAGACCTGCTTGACCCGGTAGTGCGACTGGATCGAACGGATCGCCGAGACATAAATCGTGGTCGGACGCAGGCAAACTTGGGCCAGCGTTTCTGGCGATGCGGTGTCCTCGTTGAGCTCGTCGATCACATCGCTCCATTGATGCCCGTGATCGGCGATGATTTTTCGAACCAGAGAAAAACCATTGCTGTGCAGACCGGAAGCTTGCAGCCCCAACACGACATCGCCGGGGGCGATCAGGTGCCCATCGACCAAACGTTTGCGTTCAACGACACCAACTGCAAAACCGGCCAAATCATAATCTTCTGTGCCATACATATCTGGCATGATTGCGGTTTCGCCACCAAGCAGGGCGAGATCCCCATCGACGCAGCCATCGCTGATGCCCTGGACGATGCGTTCCAAACGTGCGGGGTCGTCTCGGCCCATTGCGACGTAATCGAGGAAGAACAGCGGCTCGGCACCGGTGCAGATCAAATCCTTGACGCACATCGCGACCAAATCGATTCCCACCGTTTCGTGCTGGTTCATCGTTTGAGCGATTTTCAGCTTGGTCCCGACCCCATCGGTGCCGCTGACCAAAACCGGTTCTTCGTAATTCCGTGCGAACAGCTTGCCGGGGAAATCCAGGCGAAACAGTCCCGCGAAACCACCGTCGCTGGGCATGACGCGGGGGCTGAACGTGCGGTGCATCAGCCGAGGCAAGCGGCTCATCGATTCAGCGTAGACATCCAGATCGACGCCGGCGTCTTTGTAGGTCGAAGCCATGAACGAGAACTTTGACGGGGAGAACGGGCTTGGAAACGCCCAATCATGACCGCCGAACCCGGAAATGACGAGACCGGGCCCCGAATTGCCTTCAGATATCCCGTTTTGCCGCCTGAAAGCCGAATTCGCCAGCCGAAACGGCCGGTTGATTCACTCGAGTTCACAACGCGGCGCGTGAGCGGGGGATCGGGTGCCAGTTCAACCAGGCTGTGGGGCCCTCGCTCACGCGTCGGGTTGTGAAATCGAGAAACTGGTCCGAATTTCAGCATTCTTTGCACGGATCCCTCGTGGCGTTGTCACTAACAAGGGTGGGGACCTGCCGCGTCGATTCCATTCGCTTTGGAAAAATGGAATGCCGCGGGCCGCGTTTTGGCGAGTCCCTGCGTGCAAACCTGCTTCGATCCAACCTTGCTCATTGACCGGAATGTTCCGATGCGTTTGACCCTTCGAACCCTGCTGGCGTACCTCGACGACATGCTCGAGGAGCAAGACGAGAAGATGCTGAAACGGAAAATCGAGGAAAGCAGCTACGCGACTTCCTTGGTGGCTCGCATTCAATCCGCGATGGATCACCCAAGTTTGGGGGCCATGTCCCCGGACGCAGTCGGCCCGCTTGAAAACGCCAACGTCATCAGCGAGTACCTCGACAGCACCTTGTCGGCGGAGCAGATTGCCGAAGTCGAACGAGTGTGCTTGGAATCCGACACGACGCTGGCCGAAGCAGCGGCTTGCCACCAAATCCTGACGATGGTGCTGGGCCAACCCGCTCGGGTGAGCGATGGATTGAAGGAACGGATCTACACGTTGCCCGCCAGCGAAGCGCTTCGCAACATGGAACAACAGATTGAACGAGCCCCGGATGCGAATCCCTCCAAGACGATCGCCAGCGCAGAAACGGCTTCCTATTCTTCCCTGGACATCCCGGTCGACGAAAACGCAGTGGCTGACGCTGGGACTTTGGCCGCCGGCGATTCGCTCGGGCAAGACGAAACACACGTGGCCGCTCCCATCACCCCGGTCGGGCCCAGCGATTCCGGCGTGGCCGATGCGCCGACCCGATTGAGAAACCCAGTCGGTCATTCCGCCACGCCGTCCTCCTCGCGGTCGGAAGCCGAATTGGTCGCCCGAACCACACGCGCGATGATGCGGGAGGACGGCTACGGCGGCATGGTGCGTCCTTCGCGGATCACACCTTGGTTGGTTTCCTTGGCCTTGGTCGCTGTGCTGCTCTTTGCACTCGGCAAAATCTTCGCGCCGCTGATCGAGCAGCGCATCGCGGACCGAAACAATCTGAACGACGATACCGCGAGCCCCCTGGACCCAATCCCCGAAGCAACGCAACCGGGCCCCGCGCCGTCAGTCCCCGGTTCACCAGCGGTCGCGCC
>NZ_JBICHO010000440.1:0-9365 GCF_043100905.1 Rhodopirellula sp. JB055
TGAAAGCAACCGCAGGACTCGTGTTGCTGGGCGGTATCAAAATCGCTGAAGCATCGCTTGGTTTGGGCGACGATGATTCCTCGAGCTATGGAAGTGCGGACAGGAATTTGAACCAATGGCTGGACGATCGAGATCGCTGGCGGAAGAGTGACTGAGAAACGCTTGGTTCATTCTCGTTCGAAATTCCCCGACTCCAACGTGGCAGATTTGCTCACCGTGATTTGCGATTTCTAGCTTGCACGTCTGTCAGGTGCTGCTGCCAACGATGATTTCCTTTCATCCTCGATGGACAACTGCTTTCATTGCTTCGTTCGTGGACAAAGTTTGCCTGTGATGCGTCGTCGCACCCGAACACCGCTGCGTCAAAACGGAGGAATCCAGTTTCCAAGAGTCAGCCGATGACGGAGGCAGCGATGATGATGGAGATTCCTAGCACGATGGCGGCGACGACGATGGAGACCGCCAAGTTGTGTTCTTCTCCGATCTCGTGCAGGATCGAAAACGGGGTCAGCTTTTCCATCAAGACCAAACACACAAGAAACACCACAATCCCAACGACGGAAAAGACACAGGCGGCGACCAAGTGTTGCAGCAACAACTCCAGGCCAGTGCTGGCGGGGAGAGGTTCTGTTGACTGGGCCAGTCCTCGGATCGGTTCAAGCATGGGTTCTTCCTTTTCGTTTGGTTGGGTTCGATTAATGGCTTGTGTTGGGTGAAGTGACGTCAGGCGGCCGTGAAAGTTGGTCGCTGGTTTGGTGAACCGGTCTTCCGATGGCAGAGAAGGATCGACGGAAAGCGGGAAGGTGCGGGGCGACTCATTTTCCTCCGCCCCATGATCCACCGTAGGCCCGACCGCCTCCGCTGCTGCCCATGTTGTCGACGATGCCAAAGTTGATCGCTTGCCAGCCCCGGAACGCCGCGACGGAATACCAGCCGCAGACGAGGAAGCCAATGATCAAATAGATGCGGAGCAATTTCATCAGTCATCACTGCTGGCATAAGGACTGAAGTCGCTGTCTTTCCAACGCGAAACTTCGAAGTTGTATTTGAACACCATGCATCCGATCGGAACCG
Source organism: Rhodopirellula sp. JB055 (assembly GCF_043100905.1). NCBI lineage: Bacteria > Pseudomonadati > Planctomycetota > Planctomycetia > Pirellulales > Pirellulaceae > Rhodopirellula > Rhodopirellula sp. JB055. Next base: position 1,075 of record NZ_JBICHO010000440.1, read on the forward strand.
CGGACACAAACAGCAACGCGTAGAACAGCATCCATCCATCGGCGCTGGGTGTTGCCGACGAGGCTGGGCGATGATTGCCCAAATAGATAATGAACATGTAAAAGCAGAAGCCTAACCAGGCGGCCCAGATGCCAAACGAAATGGGTGGCGATGGCTGGATGACTCCCACACCCCATGGTCGTTTCAAGTGATACACTCCGAACGCCGTTTCGACAAACCCCGGTTTCATTTAGGTACCCAGAGACACGGTGCGTTCGTGAGTGCGTCCGGCGAAACTGTCTTCGATCGAGAGCATGCGTGGCGGCGCGATGAAGTCGGCGGTCTCAACGCAATCTCCTTGCTGGACTTTCCAGTAGAACTCACCGATCACGTGCCGGACAATTGCGGTGGCTCGGTCGTAGATTCGGTACGAGTGGCCGTCATGATAAATCCGGCTGGACAAGGGATCCATCGCGTGGCCGGTGACGGGCTGGACAAACGACCAATGGTGATCGTTCTCGACCAACCAGCGGAATCCAACACCAGGTGCATAAAGCAAGTATTCGGTCCACGGGTAAGTCGTGCCGGCATAACGTACAAATCGAGCCATGATGCCGATGATGATGTACTCGGTGCCTTCGATGGTGCCACGCACCCCCAGCGGCAATGAGGAGTGCAGTTCACGCTTCTCCAGCATCGTGAGCAGTTTCAGCCGGCCGTCATCGTTGGACAACAACGCGCCACAATGCTGACAACCCACACGCAGGGTTTCCTTGGGGGCGTGCAGATCCAAGGAACCGCCGCACTTCGGACAATTCAGGTGCAGGGATGCAACAGCAATCGTTCCCGAACCTGGATCGGGCTGCCAATCCGGAGTCGACAGGTTCAGTTTGTCTTTGGTGACCGTGCGACCGATGTACGTGTGTTGTTCGCCGCGAGAGTAGTCAAAGGTTGCAAACCAGGATCCACCGTCTGGATCGGGTGCGCCTTGAAGATCGACATAGCGGTGATCGTCACCGGGGCGAAATTGCCAGGGGATCTCACCCTGACCCGAGCGGGCTTTCGCGACGCCGGTTTCCATTACCGTCAGGTCTTGCCCGCCATAGGGAACGACTTGTCCCAGTTTCAGCGATTCAAAAGGGGGCAGCGGGGACTTGACGCGGACGGGGCGTTCAAACGTCAGGTGCAGTTGGCCTTGAGCCTCGGCCAACCATGCCATCTTGTCGCCGGGGAATCGCAGATACCACTCGTCCCAAACGCCGCCGGCGGCATGGTCGTATTGGACTCGTCCGATGACTTCGAACGGTTTGCCACGAAATGAACCGGAGGAACCGATTTGAACGACTGAGTCCGTTTCGACGAGGTCACTGACCTTGCCGTAGTCCTCAATGTCTTTGTCGCCACGAGCAACCGCGGTGTGACAAAACTCACAGACGCTGACCATTGAGTTTCCGAATCGGAATTCCACGGGGGCTCCGCAACCCGGGCACGAAGCGCGGCGAACCTTCATTCGTCGACCTCTTCGTTGGTTGCTGCCCAGGATCCTCGGCGCAGGTGCCGGATTCGCACGTCGTTGGCGTTCAGTCGCGATTGCAGATGAGACCGCCAATCCCAAACCGCTGTCTCGCGGCAGCAAACCAAGTTGAACGTGGCGATGCTATGTTCGGGATAGGTGTGCACGGCCAAATGAGATTCGGACAACAGGTACAACGCCGTGACGCCGTGAGGTGGTCCAAACACATGCGACTGAGGCACACCGACGACCTTCAATCCCAACGATTCAATCACGTCTTGGCAGATTGCTTGGATCGTCGCCAACGACTGAAGCGACCGTGGATCGCATCCCGATGCATCGACGATCCACTGGCCTCCGACGCTGATGGCTGGCGCAGCGGCGGATGGCTTGGTCGTCGTGTTCGTCGGTGCGTTGAGGGGCGTTGAGGGCACTCAGTTCACTCCGTTGTCATCGTTCCATCACGGTGGTCGTGGAATTCTGTTGCCGGGATCAGTTGGCTGGCGGAGGAGGCGGTGGGCTTCCCGCGGCCAGCATCGGTGCCAAGGCGGGCACGTCTTTTGCCATCAGCCAACCACTCATTCCGGTCGCCCACACCATCGATTCAGCTCCCATTTCGCCGCTGCCAATTCCCGCACGAACTTGCTCGGGAGTGAAGGGGCCGTGGGTCACGCCGTCTTTGGCAACGTACCAAGCGGTCGCTGCAGGTGGAGGTGGTGGACCTGCGGGGCCAGCGGAGGGTGCGGCGGCGCCTGGCGCCATGGCACCGGGCATCATCCGTCCCGCCATGGCAACACCGAGTCCCAGTCCCAGGCCTTCGGCGGCTCCACCGCCACCACCGTTTTCGGCGGCGGAAGTCATCGCTTGGCCCATCTGGAATTGTTGGAACCGGTTCATGTCGCCGATCACGCCCATGCTGGTTCGCGTGTCCAGGGCTTTCTCAACCGATTCAGGCAAGGAGATGTTGACGATGAACAATTGAGGACAATCCAGTCCGTATTCGTCGTCGATTTTCTCGACCACTCGCTCGCGAAGTTGGGCGGCGAGTTGTTCGTAATTGCTGGCCAAGTCCAAGGCAGCGATTTGAGACGATCCGATCAAATCCGCGAATGAGGACTGGATGATCGAACGCAGCAAGACGTTCACGTCGTCAGCACCAAACTCGCCGTCGGTGCCAACCACTTCCAGTAACAGAGCTTTGGGATCGACGGCACGCAAAGCATACGTGCCGAAGGCGCGAATTCGGATCGGTCCGAACTCAGGGTCTCGCAGCATGATCGGATTGGGAGTTCCCCATTTCAGATCGGTGAGCTGACGAGTGCTGACAAAGTAGACTTCCGCCTTGAACGGGCTGTTGAATCCGTACTTCCAACCCTGCAACGTCGACATGACGGGCATGTTGTCCGTCGTCAGTTGATAATGCCCCGGAGGATAGATGTCCGCGATTTCGCCTTTGTAAACAAAAACAGCGGTCTGGCCAGGACGCACGATCAACTGCGCCCCGTTTTTGATTTCGTTGTCGTGCCGAGGAAAACGCCACATCAAAGTGTGTTGTGTGTCATCGATCCATTCGATGATGTCAATCAACTCGGAACGAATCAGATCAAACAATCCCACGTCGCATCTCCTGTTTACGGTCTCGAAATCGCTGCAAAGCCTAGGGCGGTTGGGGGGCAGGGTCAAACGGTGACCCACCCAAAATCCCGAGCGGAATCCCAGCAGCGGGATTCTAGCGTTCATCGGTCATGCTCGGGGCCACGTGCGGCGACTGTTTCGGTGAATGCCGATTCGATCGAAAGCCAGCCCCAACAACCCGAATCACCCTTCCCACTGCCTCTCAGGCGTAATTCAACGAGCATCTGGGCGCGGGAAACCAGCCGGACGGGGCCGCGGGCTCCAGAGGGGCCGGAAAAAGAGCACGCTTATGGCCGAAGACGCGTCGAACGACGGAATCGCCAACCGGCATCGCTTGAGCAGCACGTTTTCGCGGGGAATGCCGTGAATTTCGGTGTGAAACCTGAGGATTCGGTGTCCTCGAATAATCCATCGATTTTGCGAAAGGTATTCGATCGGCCTGTTCAATCTGCTACAATCGAGGACGCTGCGGCTAGTTCTGGGCCCCCACGGTGGGCGTTCATGAGCGGCGTCTGCAGTCCTGCCACACCTTTCCCACCTACCTTTACGATAGAGCCGCCCAGCAGCCAGATTGGAATGATCCAATCGAAAACTGTTGTGGAATGCTCGACCCGCCTATGAGATCCGAACGCATCCTGCCGGGAACTCGATGGTTTCGCGTGTTGTTTCCGCTCGCGAGCACACTGGCATTGTTGGCTTTCTCAACCGCCAACGCCGACGAGAACGCCCCTGCTGATTCTCAACCCAACGAATCGGCATCGCTTGATCCTTCCGATTGGGAAAACACTGGTTTTCTGAAGCTGGAGGAATTCTGCCTTGATTGCCACAACGCCGATTACCAAGAAGCGGAAGTCGATCTGACGCTGCTCAGCACCGCCGAAAAAATTCGCGACAACAGCGAGTTGGCGATGCACTCGATCAGCATGATCCGCTTCGGTGCGATGCCCCCCGAAGACTCCGCGATTCCGACGGTCGAAGAACGTCGCGAATTGGCTGATCAGTTGGACGACCTGGTTTACCACGCGACGTGTGACCTGACTCCCAAACCCGGACGCGTGACAGCACGTCGATTGAATCGTGCCGAATACAACCGCGCAATTCGTGATTTGTTCGGGACCGATTTGCGACCCGCCGATCAGTTTCCTTCGGATGAAGTTGGCGGTGGTTTCGACAACAACGCGGATGTGTTGTCCCTGTCGACGATGCTGATGGAAAAATACCTCAAAGCGGGTGAATCCGTGGCGACGGCAGTCATCGTGGATCCCGCGACGCTTCCTTCGATCAAGAAAACATTCGCTGACTTGACGCTGCACACAATCGGCGACGCTGAACTCGCGTCGTTCGGCGAATGGTTCATTCGCGGTGACGGAATGGTTTGGGTCGAAGTCGATGTGCCTGTCGAAGGCGAATACTCCTTTGACGTCCGGGGCGGCACGAACCTGCGTCGTTCGGAATTGCAACAGTCCAAAGAAGAGGACGAACCGAAGCAGAAAGAGAAATCGAAAAAGAAGGACGACAAGTCAGAGAAGAAGGACGAACAAGACGTCGACGACAAGGTCAATCGTTGTGTGATGGTGCACGACGAAACCGGACGTTTGATTGAAATTTTGGATTTCAACTATCAAGAAAAGAGTGGTCCGACGGATGGTGAGTCGTTCCGCGTCATGTTGAAACCGGGCAAGCATAGGTTCTTCTTTTCACCGACGGAGACTTGGGTGGACGAATTGCCCAAACCGGAAGATCGGAAGGATCCATGGCGGATTGGCGAATCCGTGTCGAAACGAGTTCAAGGTTTCACGGACGAAGAGCTGGCCAAGACCGTGTTGCCGGCTGACGAGAAAATCGAAATCAATCGTCGGATCTCAAGCAAAGAGTTCAACTTCAAGTTCAAAACCGTTTCGGTCGACGGTCCATCGTCTCACACTCGCAAGGACTTGCCAAAGACGCAAAAGCAATTGATCACTCGGATGGCTCGACAGCGAGGGGATCGCTGGGAAGACGTTCAGAAAGCCGCCAAGATCAATTTGGAACCGTTGATGCGGCGTGCGTTTCGGCGTGAAGTCACAGATGAAGAGGTGAAGCGTTACGCATCGCTGGTGGAAGCGGCCACGGATCGACAAGAGTCGTTTTATGTTGGCATGCAACAGGCCATCACGGCGATTCTTTGTTCACCAAGTTTTCTGTTTCGGATTGAACTGCCCGAAACGGACAAGGCCCGTGAATTGGCCGCGGCAGGTGAAGCGGTGCCATTGTCTTCCACACAATTGGCCAGCCGAATGTCATTTTTCTTGTGGAGCAGTATCCCGGACGATGCCCTGTTGAAAGCAGCAAAGCAGAACGCATTGGTGGACGAACCCAAACGTGTTGAACAAGTTCGCCGGATGCTGAGCGATCCCAAATCGAATTCATTGGGCGAACAATTCGCGAGCCAGTGGTTTGGTTTGGGGAACTTGAATGCTCGCGACATGTCGGCGTTCGGTGGCAATGAAGAAGGCCCGTCGATCACAGTCGAGGACTTAGCCGCTGAAACGCAGACGCTGTTTGATCACGTGTTGAAGAACAACTTGCCCGTCACGGAATTGTTGACTGCGGACTACACGTTCGTGAACGAGGCTTTGGCGGATTGGTATGGCGTTGAGCTGCCCAATCCAAAGGAAACGCACAAATTGCAGAAGGTATCGCTCGCCGATGCTGGTCGAAGCGGGATCTTGGGTCACGCCGGGGTGCTGACACTGACCAGTTATCCGACGCGAAATTCGCCCGTTTTGCGGGGCAAGTGGATTCTCGAGAACATTCTCGGAACGCCTCCGCCGGAAGCTCCGCCAAATGTGCCGGAACTTGAAGAAACACGCGCGGCCTCCGCAAACGCGACGCTTCGCGAACAGTTGGAATTGCATCGCGCTGATCCTGGGTGTGCATCGTGTCACCGCGTCATGGACGCCCTGGGATTCGGTTTGGAAACCATGGATCACCTTGGCCGGCTGCGTCCGCCCAGCGATCCGTCCGTCGCCGAAGCCAATGGTGAATTGCCAGGCGGTCGAGCTTTCCGCGGTGCGATGGAATTGAGCGAGATGTTGGCCGAAACCGAAACCCGACGTTTTGCCGATACAACTGTTCGACGATTGCTTTCGTTCGCCATTGGTCGTGAACTGCGACCTGCGGATCGTTGTTTTGTCGAAGCGATTTTGAATGACGCCGAAGCCGACGGATTCCGCCTGCGAGATCTGGTCGAAGGCGTCATCAACAGCCCGCCATTTTTGTCCACTAGCGTCCCCACCTCTTGATCGTTCGTTCCTGCCTGCCAACGGCTCCTCGCCAGAACTAAGGAAAGTCAAATGAAAGACTCGATGAACGTCCCCAATGCTCCGAACCAACCCAACGCGATTGTGCAAGTCGGTTCGTCCCGATTGAGCCGCCGAACGATGCTGCGTGCATCGGGGTTGGCCCTTGGTTTGCCGTTGCTCGAGGCCATGACGCCGGCCGGTCGCAGTGCGTATGCCGCGAAAGAAGCGTTGCAGATGACTGACGTATCGCGACCAGTGCGCATGGCGTGTGTGTTCTTTCCCAATGGCGTGATCCAGCCCGCTTGGCGTCCGAAAGTTGACGGCGAGAACTGGGAAATGGGCCAGACCCTGAAGCCGTTGGAACCCTTCAAAGACAAACTCAATGTGATCTCGAACTTGGCCCATGAGAACGGACGAGCCGGCAAGGATGGCGCCGGAGACCACGCGCGTGGTGGATCGACGTTCTTGACCGCCGCACGTCCTGTCAAAACCAGCAGCAACATCCGACTTGGTATCTCGCTCGACCAAGTCGCCGCGACCGCGCTGGCCGGCCAAACACGTTTGCCTTCGATCGAACTCGGATTGAAGGGCAGTCGCAACGCGGGAAGTTGTGACTCGGGATACAGTTGCGCGTATTCGTCAAACATCTCTTGGAAGAACGAATCGCAGCCAATGCCTCAAGAGACCATTCCTCGTTTGGCGTTCGAACGCATGTTCGGTTCCGGTGACGCCGCCTTGGAACGCAAGCAGCGTCTGGCTCGCAAGAGCATCTTGGACGTGGTCCGTGACGATGCGGAGCGTTTAATGAAACAGGTCGGCAAGACTGACAAACGGAAACTGGACGAATACTTCACCAGCGTTCGCGAAATCGAAATGCGGATCGAGCAAACCGAAGCAGAGGATCGAAAATCACTTCCTGATTTGGAAGTTCCAATGGGCCGCGTCACTGCGTTCCGCGAACACGCTCGGTTGATGTATGACTTGATGGTCGTCGGTTTCCAAACGGACACGACTCGGGTGGCCACCTTCATGTTGGACACAGCCGGCGGCAATCGTACTTATCCAGAAGTTGGCGTGAAGGAAGCTCACCACGGATTGAGCCACCACCGCAACAAAGCCGAAACGGTCGAGAAGATCCAAAAGATTGATCAGTACCTCGTGGAACAATTCGCTTACTTCCTTGAGCGAATGGAATCGGTTCAAGAAGGTGACGGAACCTTGCTGGACAATTCGATGGTGCTGTACGGCAGCGGGTTGGGGGACGGCAACCGGCACACCCACCATGACTTGCCGATCGTGCTCGCTGGGGGCGGTGGAGGCCAGATCAAAACCGGCCGTTACTTGCAACCGCCGGAAGAGACTCCGATGGCGAACTTGTTCCTCAGCATGCTAGACGTCGTCTGCACGCCCGCGGAACAAATCGGTGACAGCACCGGCCGAGTCGACCTGCCGTAAGGGAAAATTGGATCTCAGGGTTTCCGCACCGAGCAATCTAAGGTCGTCTGAACGTGTCGGACCGCGACGAATGCTTTGCCGCTCGTAGGCCAGGTTCCACCTGGCGCTGGTTCTTTGCCAATGAACATGCCCCTCGCGATGGCAGTTTGCCCGGCCGCCTCGCTTTGTTACCAAAGCATCGGCCGGTTGCCAGGTACAACCTGGCCTACGTCACTTCGTCGCTTGACTCGTTCGGATCCAGAGCCTCGAGGCGGCACACGTCGGAATTCTTGGCGAATCCGGCTAAGGTAACGAGTCAGAGCAACCCGCTGACTCTCATTGTAATAGTGAAAACAGAGTCCAGATCAGTCATGAACAGATCACGGTGCCCTTTGCCTCCAAAGGTCACAATCGCAGTCAAACCAAAAGTAACGGAAATCGTCAAG
>NZ_JBICHO010000441.1:0-6956 GCF_043100905.1 Rhodopirellula sp. JB055
GTGCGGTATCGCAGCAAGCTGATGGCGGTTTTGGCGAGGAAAGGTGTGGAGGCACCGTCGGTGAGGAGAGCGATGCGTCGATGCTGGGTCAGCAGTGGGTTGTTCATCGATCGACTGAGGGGATGAAGGAGAGGGGGCGTTGCCGGTCCATCTGATTTCGCGATCAGGCGGGGCAGCGAGGTGCTGGTTTGGGAAGTTCCAAGCCAACGTCGCTGCGAAATAGGCTAGCGACCGAGCTCTCCGAAGTCTTGCGCAGATGCGTAAATTCGCATTGGAAATGCGCACCCCAGGCACTTGTTCGCATCACCCATGCCGCATCATTTGTTGCAGGCGGTCGAGGGTGAGCACCATTTGATTCCATTCGGCGACGACTTCCATGGTTGGCATCTCCGCACAGTCGTTGCGATCGTATCCGCGTTCGCTGATTCGGACTCGGCCGTCCAAGACCGCGACCGGCGTGGATCCGGAATCTCGATCAGGCGATGCGCCAGTGGCTTGGCTGGCTGAATTGCGATTTGCCGAGGTTTGGTTGGTCGCAGATGCGGGCAGCGAATCGGTGTCTTCGTCGGTTGGCAGGACTTGCTGCATGACTTGGTGGACGGCCCACAAAGCGGCTTTGCGAGCCGAATCGGCGGCGACAACACTGCGGAAAGTACCTGATTGAACGTAAAACTTGGCCATGGGAGGTGTCCTTGTGGGTTTCGAAGGGGGGGAGAGAAGCGGCGACACCCATGACATCGGACTGGTGCGTGACACGTTTGGTCATCGCGAGTTGGACTCGCTCAACATTGGTTGAGCGTGGTCGTTTGTTTGGGGGGAGGTTGCTGCGGACCCTCAGCGTGTTCCCCGCGTGGTAAAGTGCTGCGGTGGCGTGACGGACCGCTCGCGTTGTTTCTCCTTGCCTTGCTTCTGATGTCGCTTATGAAATTGGTTCACCATGGTGCGCACGAAGGTGTCACGGGTTCTTGTCATCAACTTTGGATCGACGATTCCCAGAGCTTGTTGGTTGACTGTGGCACGTTTCAAGGCGAAGACGCTCGGAAGAAGCCCAACCCCGAGATTGAGTTTTCGTTAAGAGGGATTCAAGCATTGTTGCTGACCCATGTGCACATCGATCACGCGGGTCGGATTCCGTATCTGTTGGCGGCAGGTTTTGATCATCCGATTCTGTGCAGTGCACCGACGGCCAAGTTGTTGCCGCTGGTCATGGAAGACGCGTTGAAAATTGGCTTCACTCGATCGAAACGATTGATCAAGAAGTTTCTTGGTCAGATCCGAAAGTTGTTGGTGCCGCTTCCGTATCATCAGTGGCATGACTGCCCCGGCGGAGTGAAGGTCCGATTGTTGCCAGCCGGTCACGTGCTGGGCTCGACGATGTTCGAGATCGAGTTGGCGGACGGTCGGCGGGCTGTTTTCAGTGGTGATGTGGGAGCGGGAACCAATCCTCTTTTGAATCCACCGGCCAGTCCCGAGAGAGCGGATTTGTTGGTGCTCGAGAGCACTTACGGGGACCGGTTGCATCCTCCCAAAGCCGACCGTCAGGCGGAGTTGGAGGCGGTCATTCGGCGGACGCTTCATGATTCAGGCGTGACCATTGTGCCCGCCTTTTCGCTTGGCCGGACACAAGCGTTATTGTATGAGCTCAACGCCATCTTCGAACGCATTCAAGAGACCGAAGATCGAACGCTGATGAAACGCGTCGATGTCATCGTCGACTCGCCACTCGCCTCGCGATTCACCGCTCTTTACAAAGAGATGAAATCGCACTGGGGCGAGGAAGCTCAGGTGACGTTGAAAACCGATGATCAGCCGCTGGTGTTTGAAAATCTAACCACCGTGGGCAGCCACACCGAACACAAAGAAACCGTTCGTTACTTGGCCAAACACAATTTGCCCGCGGTGGTGATTGCCGGAAGCGGGATGTGCACAGGAGGTCGGGTGGTCAACTACCTCAAGGAGTTCATCGGGCAGGAGGAAACCGACATCGTGTTTGCTGGTTATCAAGCCGGAGGCACGCCGGGGAATTACATTTCTCGCGGGAGCGACTGGGTACGATTGGACGGACGACGATATGACGTGCGGGCCAAGACCCATCAACTGACCGGGTATTCGGCTCACGGTGATCAGCAAGATTTAATCGCGTTGGTTGACGGAATGGCCGATGCGCCCAAGGAGATTCGGTTGGTGCACGGCGATTACGCGGCCAAACGGGCATTGACTCAAAAACTGACAGAAAAAGGTTACCACCTGATATGAGTGGTTCGGAATCATCCGTCGAGCAACCATTCACGGAAACATTGATTATCGGTGGTGGATTGGCAGGGCTGACATGCGGTCGCGTTTTGGCGGACGCCGGTCGCGAGTTTCGGATTTTAGAAGCCACCGATCGCGTGGGCGGACGCGTCCGCAGTGACGTGGTTGATGGCTTCACGCTGGACCACGGCTTTCAGGTTCTGCTGACGGCGTTCCCGGCTTGCCAGCAGTTTTTGAATTACCACGCGTTGCGATTGTGTCGGTTTGAGCCGGGAGCATTGGTTCGGCAAAAAGGTCAATTTCGGCTCTTGAGCGATCCTTGGCGAAGGCCGACGAAAGCCTTGGCCTCAGCGATGAATCCGGTTGGATCGCTCGTCGACAAACTGCGGATTGCGAGGCTTCGGCGGGCGAGCTTGCGTGGTTCCCTGCAAGATTTGTATGAGCGATCGGCGATGTCGACTTTGGATCGGTTGCAGGAAGATGGGTTCAGCGAACGAATCATCGACCAATTCTTTCGGCCATTTTTGGGTGGGGTGTTCTTGGAAGAATCGCTGTCTGTGAGCAGCCGAATGCTGGAGTTCGTTTTTCGGATGTTCGCCAGTGGTGACATTGCCATCCCTGCCGATGGGATGGGAGCGATCCCGCGACAATTGGCCGAAGGATTGCCGCGAGGATCGATTCAGTATCGAGCCACGGTGCAGTCGGTTGAACCACTTTCGGAATCGGAGGAGCCTGCGGTGGAGGGACGGGCACCAAATGGTGCTCGGCATCAGGTGGTGTTGTCGTGTGGAACCGTGATGACATGCCGGAACTTGGTGATCGCGACGCCGTCCGGGGCAGCGGCGAGGTTGCTGGGCATGGGCTCCATCGCGACCGAGTGGCTGGGGACAAGCAATTTGTATTACGCCGCGGATCAATCGCCCGATTCCCGCCGCCTGTTGATGTTGCGGGGAGATGAATCGGGACCGATTCAGAGTGCGGTTGTGTTGAGCAATGTTGCGCCGTCTTACGCGCCACCTGGAAAAACGTTGGTGTCAGTCAGTGTCGACGGCAGTCATGAACTGGCGGAAGGGTTGGACGATGAGGCTCTGGATTCCCATGTGCGATCGCAATTGAAATCTTGGTTCGGTGAGGACGCGATGCGATGGCGATTGCTGCGTGTTTTTCATGTTCCGTATTCGTTGCCGAGGATGTCGCTGGACACGGTTTTGAGGTCGCCAGCGTGGGAAGATTGGCGGTGGGCGAACTCGGGCGATGGCAATGTGTCTCTACCCGAATCTTCATCAAGCGGAGTGCCCTCCGCTGACGAAGCCATGTCGGGGGAGAGCAGGGCAGGGCAGAGCAGGGCGGGCGTGTGGCTCGCAGGCGACCACTGCCAAACGCCTAGCATTCAAGGGGCGATGGACAGCGGTCGAATCGCTGCCGAGCATCTGCTTTTGAATCATTGAAATTTCGCGAGAAGGAACGCACCATGAGCCAAAGATTGCAAACAGGAATCCCAGCGTTGGACGAGATGCTGGGCGGAGGCTTGCTGCCCGGGACCATGACCGTTGTCCTGGGAGCCACCGGAATCGGCAAAACACAGCTTGGGATTCAATTCGCCAAGCACGGGCAAACTCAGGAAGGCGAACGCGGCGTCGTGTTTGACCTGACCTCAAGAGGAGATTCGCAAAACCACTCTGAGTATGCAAAGCGTTTGGGGGCGTGGCAGTTGTCCGAGGCGTCCGTCGACGAACCAGTCGTGCTGAATGAAGTTTGGGACCGCGAAAAAACTCGTCGCGACAGCATGCATTTGTTTCGGGATTCAGGTCGTCGGGTCACGTCTTCGGACATGGACGCGGATGATTGGCGTCGTTGGTCGTCCGAACGAGCTAAAAAACTGGACCGCGCGATCGCGTTTTTCTACGGCAATTTTGCTCACGGTGTCCGGCGGGTTGTGATCGATGGGGTGGAACCGGTCGATCGGGCGGCCGAGTCAATTCAGTTCGAGCTGATCGAATACATCCAGAATCAGATCGTTCGAAAGGAGCACGATTGGTTGGCCCGAGACCTTTTTCGTGTTCATTTCCGTGAGAATGCCGAGCGGATCGAGGCTCATGCCTACGATCATCAATCCCTCGGTAGCCTGTTGCTGGCGACCTCACACGAGGTGATGCTCGACGACCTGATTGCTCGCCCCATTCAAAGTGGCGACGTGTTGTCCAATGCCAACACGATCATTTTGATGGGCAAGACTCGCGACGGAAACAAAATGGGACGGGCCCTTTGTGTCGCGAAACATCGAGGCAGTTTCTGCGAGGAATCGATCGTGCCGTATCGCATATCCGAGGACGGTTTAATCGTTGGTGACGACGTTTGAGCGATGGAAACGTTCCGGCTTCGGAGCTGAGTGCGCAAGAAAATCGGTGAGCAACCCAGGTTGCTCACCGATTGAACTTGGCTGTGTCGGCGAAGATTACTTCAGCAGTTTCTCAATCGCGTCGTCCAATTCGGCGGCTCCGATGTTGTGATCGACCACGCGTCCTTTGGAGTCAATCAGCATCGTGGTTGGCAGCGTTTGCACACCAAATTGCTTGGCCAGCGGGCTGCTTTCGAGTCCGCCGTCGGCGTGCAGGTGCACCCATGGCAGAGCGTTGGTGGACAGGAACTCAGCCGCTTGTTCACGTTGGTTGTCGATGTTGACACCCACGATTTGCAGGCCCGCGCGTTGGTAGCGAGCTTGCAGACCTCGCAGCAATTTCATGTCGTTTTTGCAGGGTTCGCACCATGTGGCCCAGTAGTGCAGCACGACCGGGCGACCGCGCAGTGCGCTCAACCGGAAGGCTTTGCCTTGGACGGTGCGGCCCTCGAGATCGACTTCTTTGCCTTCCGATTCCAGACGCCGGACTGCTCCTGAGGCACGTTCCGCCGCTTCGGTTCCGCGGAAGTCTTTTGCGACTTCTTTGTAAAACCGAAGGGCTTCGGTTTCTTTGTCTTCGAACTCTTTGCTGAGAGCCAACTGCAATTTGGCAGCGGCTGTTTCCGGGGCTTGTGGGTAGCGATCAGCGAATTCGGTGAGCTGTTCCAGCCACCAAACTTGGTTTTCAGCGAAGTCAGCGTCTGCGGTTTGGCGAGCGATGTACTCGGTCCCGATCAACTGGTATTCGGTGTACGCACGGATCGCTTCGGACTGGCCACCCTTGGATTTGCGGAAAGTGGCGGCCAGATCCTTCAGCCGTTTCAGGCCTCCGGGGTAAGTTCCGCTTTGTGTGGCCACGCTGACCGTGTCCACCAATTGGCGGGTCCATGTATCGCGTTCGGCGGGGGTTTCCGCGGCGGCGATCAGTTTTTCAACGATATCAGCGCGGCGTTCATTCAGTTTCGCGAGGGCTTTCGGGTTCGATTCACCGACCATTTGTGAATCGACTGCTTCCAGGTCGCTGACCAGTTCCTGTGTCTTCGAGTTTCCAGCGGAGGAAATGTTGTTGGCTGCCGTCGCGATTCCACCGGGGGTAAAGAAGTTGCCGTTGGATTGCGCGATCGGTTCACCGGTTTCGGCGAGCACTGGCAGATCGACCAGCTTCCATGCCTCATCGATTCGGATCACCGTTCCGACCAGCATTTGGCCGGATTGACCGTTGGATTCGTACATCGCAACGGCGTTTTCGTAGGCCATCACGTCTTTTTTGACATCGATGTCATCGGCGGGAACGATCCCTGGAGTTGCGGCTGCGAACTGGATCCACTGCGATTTTGGCCCGATTGCACGCTGGGTGGAAGCGAACTTTTTGAAGTTCGAAGCGGCTCGTGAGGCTTTCTTGACCAAGCTCTCGAGACGCTCGCCGGTCAGCCCAGCGGTTTGGAGTTCTTTGGGAGTTGCCAGCAAGGTGACAAAGCGGTTGCCATCGGAATTGGCGAGTGATTCGACCAGTTCTTGAGTGGTCTCCTCGGCTGAAATCATCTTCCAGCGATCGATTTGGCCATCTTCGTTCTCGTCGATTCCCCAACGTGTTCCGCCGGTTCCCATCCAGCGATACTGGTCGGCCTTGCCATTGAAATTCGCATCCACGTCGCGGTAGACCTCCACGCCATAGAGGAAATAGCACCACAGGTCGACTTTTTTGTCACCGTTGGTGTCCGCGAAACGTCTCAGCAGGGTTCCGTCGCCAGAAACGACCTCCCATCCCGACCAGTCATCTCGCTCGATATCGCGAACTTCGCACTTTTCGACCTGATTGGGTTCGACTTGTTCGAATTCCACGCCGTCCTGCACGGGTTTCAGCCCCAGTGCAGCGGCGGCTGAAGGAGGAGCTGCGGATGCTGTTGTCGCCAACACGCTGGAAAGGACGAGCGAACCGCCCCCGAGGACAAAGCCTCGAATTGACCAGAACGCGGGAAAACGGTTGTGTTTACTCATGGCAGCTAAACAAATCCTTCTGATTGACATGCACATCGAATGGAAGCGATTGATCCGAACATCACGGACCTCGGATCGGCATTTTGGCGGAATTTGGGCTCCTGAGGGAACGTTGATTCAAGACTTCCTGCCTACGAAGACGAAAAAAACGCTCACGGAAATGGAAAAATTGATCAAAAACATCGCCAAAGTGCGTTTGACAACCGTTCAAAACTTCCTAAACTTCCGACCCGCCTCACGAAAGCGAGGCGGAAACCATCAGGCCCCGTGGGCCTGACGGGCGTGTAGCTCAGTTGGTTAGAGCGCG
>NZ_JBICHO010000442.1:0-3157 GCF_043100905.1 Rhodopirellula sp. JB055
ACCCCTTTGGGGCTTGGTGGGGGCTAGGGGGTCAGGAGAACCTGGGACTGACGTCCCCGGCAAAGGCTGTTTCAGCCCTTCGGGCCTGGTAGAGTGAGCTTGCCGTGTCGCGAGGCCTGATAGGGCCGGTAGAACCATTGCCGGGGCCCTGAGGCCCCGGTTGATGTGCGTTATGAGAACAGCAGCCCCGAATGGGGCGACAGAGAAATGCCAAGGGCCCGCCATGTCGACTCATCAACAACTTCTCTACCACATTGTCTTTAGCACCAAGCGTCGCAAGCGACTCCTGAATGATTCGATTCGCGAGGATGTGTTCTCATACCTCGCGGGTGTGTGCAAACGGTTGGACGGTTTTGCGCTGGAGGTGGGCGGCTACTACGACCATGCGCATCTACTCGTTCGGATTCCGGCCCGTGTTGCTGTCTCTGAGTTCGTTGGGAAGATCAAATCAAACACGAGCAAACATTTGAACGAAGGAAAACCTCTTGGAGTTCCTTTTGCGTGGCAGGATGGATATGGAGCATTCTCAGTCAGTCCATCAAACAAGGCTGCAGTGAGTCGCTACATCCGTGGGCAAATGGACCACCATCGGAAGAGATCCTTTGAAGAGGAGTACTTGCAATTGTTGATGAAGCATGAAGTTGAGTTTGATGAGCGGTATGTGTTTGACTGATCACTGTGTCACCCCGTTGGGGCTTTGGGATTGTGTGGGGGCGCGAACCGGGGACTGACGTCCCCGGCAAAGGCTGTTTCAGCCCTTCGGGCCTGGGAGAGCGAACTTGCCGTGTTGCAAGGCCCGATTGGGCCGGCAGAATCATAGCCGGGGCCGTGAGGCCCCGGTTGATGTGCGTTGCGAGAACAACAGACCCGACTGGGGCGAAAGAGAAATCTCCATTCCCGATGTCTGTCACCCCTTTGGGGTTGGTGGGGGTTAGGGGGTCAGGCGAACCGGGGACTGACGTCCCCGGCAAAGGCTGTTTCGGCCCTCCGGGCCTGGTAGAGTGCACTTGCCGTGTTGCGAGGCCCGATAGGGCCGGCAGAACCATAGCCAGGGCCGTGAGGCCCCGGTTGATGTGCGCTTTAAGAACAGCAGTCCCGAATGGGGCGACAGAGCAACGCCAAGGGCCGGCCATGTCGACCTTAGCCCAGGTAACGTTCCACCAATTCCTCGACAAAACGGACTGCCCAGGCGAGGCGTCTCAGGGGGCGGGATTGACTCGTTTGATCGATCAGGATCGCGGGGGTTCGGGGATCGCTTTCTTGGGTTTGTGGCTTCAACGCGATCGATTTCAGCACAATACTGGGCGTGAAATCCGCGCCGACATCTTCCAGCATTTTGGCGGTGCTGCGATGAAATGTCGCGACGCGATCATCGGGGCGGACGAACGCTCGCCAGCGTTTGCGAAATTCGTCCACGGAGACCAGCGGTTGCAATTCCTCTGGAGTCAACCGCAAGCGACTCATGAAGGCGGTGTCTTTCAATGATTCGGACTGGATCGCACATCGAAAGAACTCGCCCGTTTCCATCCGGACGGCATTCCAAAACAGTGGTGCAGGTGGTCGGTTGAATTCGTCTTTCAGGTTGCCTCGTTCTTGCTCGCCATAGGCCACGACAATTTTGCTGATGTCTTTGGTCAAGACTCGAGGCACATTGGGAGATCCTGGCCGGCGGGCTTCGTTGACACGCCAATTGGATTTGGAGACTTGGAGTTGGTCCCCAATCATGCGGTCAAACACCTCAATCAATCGATCAAAGCCTCGCGTCTCGGGTTCGAGTGCTGATAAGGCCGCGACGGTGGCCTCCAGTGTAGAAAGAGCGTGCTCGTTGGGCTCCCGACGAATTCGGTAGCGTCCTGGTTCGGCAGGTGCCAAACGATATCGGGGCAAGGTCTGCAGGCGTGGGATGTCGCGAAAAAGTGTTTTGGCGTGATGCCACGTTCCATCGATCACGACCAACTGCTGGGGACGCTCGGATGGAGCCAAATCGGTCAGCAGTTTCGCATCCTCGCCGGGGTACAAAAGGCCGACGTGGTGGCTGAGCTGCTTCGACGCAAATCGCTCGGCCAGTTCATGGTTGTAGGCGACCATCACCTCGCACCGTTGCAAGGATTGGCGGACGATTCGAGCGGTGTTGAAGGGATGAGATCGTTCGCGACGATGCTGCATGATCAACACGTCGGTCTGGTTGGCTACTTGAGGGATCTGCTCACAAAAGCAAAGCGATCGGGGACGGAAGCAAACCTGGCAGCGTTTGGGCAAGTCATCCGCAACGTGGATTTCGGTCGAGGGGAGGGATGAGTTGGTGATGGGAAGACGTCGAGAACGGAGGGATCGTTGAATGAGTGACCAGCGATAGTTCTAAAAGAATTTGGGGACGCCGGGTATCGGGAGTGTGTTCGGGGCAGGGGAACGCCGCCAAAAGGAAACCCCGCAAGCAGTCAGACTGCTTGCGGGGTTCGATTGTTTTGGCGAATGAGTGTCCGATCGTGGGATCAGTCTTCTTCCCGAATCGAGATCGCTTTGAACTCGACAGGGTCGCTGTGACCGGCGAAGCCAAAGTGGCCCGAGGTCCGGGTTTTGCCCGGGTGAGCGCTGTCGGCCATGTAGTCGTTGATCTTGGAAACATCGGTGTCCAGAATCACGTTGCCGTTCAGTTCAACGCGAATTGTTGGGCCAATCACGGTGACTTGTTGGAAGTTCCATTCTCCCGTCGGACGCAGGTAGCCGCGTTTGGCGGCTGCCATTCCGTAGGCAGAACCGTGGTATTGGCGTTTATCCAAGTTGGCGTAAGCAGGGTGATCGTTGTCCAAGACTTGCAATTCGGTCATCGCAGCGTAGGCCGGGTTGCCTTGTTTGGGGGCGCGGATGGCCAAGCCATTGTTGCCGCGAGCAGGCAAACGAAACATCAGACGCACGCAGAAGTCGCTGTATTCCTTTTCGGTCAACAAGTTGCCACCGCGGCCCTTTTGGCACTGGATGGTTCCCGCGTCGGTGACTTCGTAATCGTCAACCGCTCCGATCCAACCATTCAGGGTCTTGCCATCAAACACCGAGGTGAATCCATCGGTGTGATTGTCGGCCAAGAACGCGTTGGCTTCTTCGGTGCCGAGTGGACGCACGGCGAGATTTCTCCAGCGGATCTCGCCACCGTGCGTTT
>NZ_JBICHO010000443.1:0-7098 GCF_043100905.1 Rhodopirellula sp. JB055
AGGCCTTCTGGTGGATGATCGGTCCGTTGTCGTAGAGATTGTCGACGTAGTGAACTGTACAGCCACTGATCTTCACGCCTCGCTCGATTGCTGCGGCATGCACGTTGTGACCATACATTCCCTTGCCTCCAAAAGCAGGCAGCAAGGACGGGTGGATGTTGATCACGCGGTGTTCAAAGTCGCTGGGGATCAAAACGTGTTTCAGGAATCCTGCCATGATCACGTGTGTTGCGCCCGCGTCTCGGCAGGGGCCGAACATGGATTCGCTGTAGGCTTCGTCGTTGTCAAAGTCGCTTTTTCGAACGACGCGAGTCTCGATGCCAGCATCTTCTGCGATTTTGATTCCGCCCAAGCCACCTCGGCTGGCGATCACCAAACGGAAATCGATGGGCAGGCCATGTTCGTTCTGATGGCGAATCAGATTGGCCAGCGTCCGGCCGCCTCCGCTCAGGAAGACGGCCACTTTCAATGTGCTTGGATCGCTCACGCGTCACTCACCTTGGCGACATACAGCTCGCCGCCTTCGATGCTGACTTGTTGAGCGTTTTCCAAAGTCCCAGCGATCAGCTCGTTCGCCAAGGTTTCACCACAGATCATTTCACGGTGAGTGTCGATCGCCGCTTGCAGTTCTGCATCCGACGTTTCGACCGCCACTCGGATTCGATCGGTGTATTGGCAATCGAGTTCTTTGCGTTGGCTTTGGATGCCGCGGATCAAGTCCTTGGCCAATCCTTCGCGGCGAAGTTCGGGCGTGACTTCGGTGTTGAGCACAACGACGCAGCCTGAACCTTGAGCGGCGGCCCAGCCTTCACGGGCTTGCAAGCGAACCTCGATGTCGTCGCCGTCCAACTTCAGCGGACCCGACGGGAGTTCCAGTTCGACGAAGCCGGCCGTTTGAAGCTGGGTCAGCAATTGATTGCCATCCGCTTCGCCCAACATCTTCTTGACCACCGGGATGTTCTTGCCAACTTTCGGGCCCAGTCGCTTGAAGTTCGGCACGATGGTGTACTGAACATATTCGCCACCATCGGTCGTGTAGTCGACGGCTTTGACGTTCAATTCTTCTCGCACCAATGCGTCGTGGCTTTGCAACCAATCGATCGCGGAGTCGTCGGTCAGGATGACTTCGACTTTCGCCAGCGGCAGACGCACTTTCAACTTCGCATCGGCGCGAGCCGAACGTCCCATCGATGCGATCTCACGAAGCAACCGCATCGAGCCGGAGAGCTTTTGGTCGATTCGGGATTCATCGGGTTTGGGGAAGTCACAAAGGTGAACGCTGGGCAACACTTTGTCACCAAACGGCGCGGTCAGTTCTTTCCACAACGTGTCCGCCAAGAACGGAACGAAGGGAGCGATCACTTTGGTCAGTTCCAGCATCACTTCGTAGAGCGTCCAGTACGCATCGTGCTTGTCCGGTGAATCCGAATCAGAAGCCCAGAAGCGATCGCGACTGCGGCGGACGTACCAATTGCTCAGACCGTCTAGCAAATTCGTGATCGCTTGGCACGCGTTGTAGTTGTCAAACGCATCCATCCGGTCGATGACAGTTACCAACGTGCGATGCAATTCGGAATGGATCCATCGATCGATCTCACTGCGTTCGCTGATGGGACGATAGGTGGACGCCGATGCCAATGAGTCCGGCGTCAACTGATCGTCCGCTGCGGTTGCGGTGGTCGGATCGAACCCATCGATTTCCGCGTAGATGGAGAAGAAACTGTATGTATTCCAGAGTCGCAACAGGAACTCGGGGATCGAATCGCGAATCGCTTGATCGGCGTAGATGATCGAATTCCAAGGGGCTTGGTTGGCAAAGAAGTACCAGCGCATCGCGTCGGCACCGTACTTGTCAAAGATCTCCGAAGGGCTTCGGTAGTTTCGAAGGCTCTTGGACATCTTGCCGGTCTTCTTGGTGAACTTGCCCTCGGCTTGTTCGGCCTCGGCTTCGGATAGCAGAACGGTTTTGGGTTGACCGTCTTTGCCAGCGGCTTCGTACCACTGCGACAACATCAGGCCCAACACGATGCAGTTGCGGAACGGATGCGGGTAGTCCGCTTCACTGTCGCGAGAAGGTGACGATTCGCTGGCTTGCGTTCCGGCTTCACGGATGGACGCGCCTTCGCCGAACAGCATCGTGCTGATCGCCAGTTGGCTGTAGAACCAACCGCGGGTTTGGTCGATCGCTTCGCTGATGAAGTCCGCGGGGAATTGTTCTTGGAATTCAGCGTTGTTTTGGTGAGGCCATCCCCACTGGGCAAACGGCATCGCACCGCTGTCATACCAGCAGTCGATGACTTCGCTGACTCGTTGCATTCGCGCACCCGATTCGAACGGCGAATCGTAGGTGACCGCATCGATGTACGGTTTGTGAACGCGAAGATCGTCTGGCAATTCAGGGTTGGCCGCCTTGGCGTTGTCCCAAACCTGAGTGCCATCGACGCCAGGTTTGGCGAGCAACTCTTCGTAGCTTTCGACAGCTTCCATGCGGCCGGTTGACTGGCAAACCCAGATCGGAAGCGGAGTGCCCCAATAGCGTTCCCGCGACAACGCCCAGTCGACGTTGCTTTCCAGGAAGTTGCCAAAACGCCCGTCGCGAATGTGCTCGGGTTGCCATCCGATTTTGCTGTTGTTCTTCAACATCAAGTCACGGAATTTGGTTGTGCGGATGAACCAGCTTTCTCGTGGGTATTGGATCAGCGGATCGTCGTCAGCACGCCAGCAGAACGGGTAATCGTGCAGGTATTGTTCCAGGTGCAGAAGACGTCCGGACTCACGCAGCGTTCGGGTCAATGTCTTGTCGGCTTCTTTGACCCAGACACCTTTCATCGAAGGGAATTCGTCGGTGAACTTTCCATCGGGGCCGACGGCGCAGAGCAGTTCGGGACGTTGCCCGTCGACAAATCGAGTTCGCTCGGTGACCAAGACTTCGTGATCGATTTCACCGAAGGCGGGTGCCAAGTGAACCAGGCCGCTGCCCGATTCGGTGGTCACAAAATCGGCTGCCACGACGCGCCAGTACAGCGATTCTTTTTCTCCGGTGACCAGTTCGCCAGTCGGATCGCCCAGTCGCGAGTGGTAGTCGTCAAACGGAGGCTGGTAGCGTTGGCCAACCAGGGACTCGCCCGAGACCGTTTCGATCACCGTCAATTCGCGTTTCAGTTTGCCAGCGAGCGTTTCAACCAACGCGGCGGCCAGAACCAGTTCTTGACCGGTTTCGGAATCTTTAACGACGGCGTATTCCAGGTCGGGCTTCACCGCTGCGTACATGTTGCTGGGCAACGTCCAAGGGGTCGTGGTCCAGACCACCAGCGATCGTTCAGGTCGGTCCACCAGTGGGAACAACACGTAAACGCTCGGGTCAGCGACCTCGCGGTAGCCCTGCCCGACTTCGCCTGCGGAAAGAGCCGTGCCGCCTTGAGCCCACCACCACACGATTTTGTGGCCTTGGTAGAGCAGTCCGCGATCGAACAGATTTTTCAGCGACCACCAGACGCTCTCCACGTAGGATTGGTGATACGTCACGTAGGCTTCTTCCAGGTTGACCCAGAATCCAAGGCGGCGGGTCAGCGTTTGCCATTCCTGCATGTAGCGCCAAACGCTGGATTGGCATTTTTGGATGAAAGGTTCGACGCCGTAGGCCTCGATCTCTTCCTTGCTGTGGATGCCGAGCTCTTTGCCCACCTCGACTTCGACCGGCAATCCGTGCGTGTCCCACCCGGCTTTTCGCTCGCAGCGATAACCCCGCATGGTTTTGTAGCGAGGGAAAACGTCTTTGATGGCACGTGTCAGGCAGTGGCCCGGGTGAGGCATCCCGTTGGCCGTGGGGGGGCCTTCGTAAAATACAAATGTGGGAGCATTGGCGCGGCGGGCGAGCGATTGCTCGTAGATCGAGTGCTGGTCCCAAAACGCCAGAACTTGTTCTTCGAGAGTCGGGAAATGGGGGCTCGCGGCGGCGGCCCGAAAAGCTGCGGTCGAATTCGCGGACACGTGATAACCGAACGAATGAGATGGGAATGTCAAAACAACGCCTAGTTTTATGCGTTGAGGGACATTTCCCCTACCCCCAACCCATTTGCGTTGTTTTACCGCCTTCGCATCACCCGCAGCGGTGATTCCCAAACGACGGTTTGGTAGCCGGTTCGGGCTTGGTCTGGGCTGCGAAATGTTTGCGATTGGCGTTCTGATCGCGAATGCATTTTTTCTTCTGTCCTACGCCCCAATGTGGCGGCTCTAAGAAAGACTCCCAAAAACCCGCTAGGACTTCCCCGTTGGGGCTTTGTAGTCTTGGTCCCGCCACAACCCAGGGCGTTGCTCTGGGCTGGCAGAGGGCTGCCCCTTTGGGCCGAAGTCGAGGAACAAAACTTGCGCAGTCCAAAACGCGGTCAATACCAACCGTTAGACAGCCCAGGCTTGGCCTCGACTGCTCGGCCGGATCAATCCTCCCCGAAACAGCACGACCTCAAAGAGGTCAAGGATTCAGGCTACGGCGGCTGAGTTGCTGCTGGCTGCGGCGCGTTTTGCGGCCACCATTTCTTGGTATTTCAGTCGCAAGACGTTCAACCAGTACATCAGGTAGAGGTTGGCGACGAAGGAGACCAGCAGCAACGCATTGAAGAGTGTTTGGGTGGCGACTTTTTCTCGGTCCGCCCGCGGGTCTTGGCTAAGAGCGCCACCGGCGAGAGCGTCTTTGTCGTCCAGCGATCCTGCATCACGTCCGGAAGGCGGCCCGGTATTGTTGCTTCCCGACTGAGTTCCGCCCGTGGGCAGGTTGTTGCTGGCAACGTTGCCCGCCGTCTGGCCAGCGGTGTTCGCTGGGTAGTTGATGTACTGGTAGGGGAATCCTGTGGCAGGGTTGATGTTGGGGGCCGTCGGATTGGCTGTCGTCGGTGCGTAGGGAACCTGTGTCGAGGCGTAGTTCTGCGGGTACGGGTACTGCCACTGGGGCTGCCCGGAATTGGGCGTTGGAGCGGCAGGTTGCTGCGCGTTGTTGTAGAGAGAACCCGGCGGCTGGGAGGCGGTGTTTGGGAACCCTGCGTTTGGGTTTCCGTTATTGGGGTGGTTCGTGCCTGAGTTGGTTTGGCCTGGGGGGGAACCTTGTTGGCTGGCGTAAGTGGTGTTGCCGCGGTAGTCCGTTCCGTTGTTCGTCGGTCGGGCATTGGATGCACCACTGGACGACGATCCGTTCGCAGTGGGGCCGTTCGCAGCAGTGCTGTTCGCCAGGTTGGGGTTCGAACGATTGTTGTCGTTGGCGTAGGCTGAATTCGAAAGCGGCCGACCGTTCGCATCGATTCGTTCACCGTAGGCATTCAACAGGTAGCCTTCCCGGTCGACGGGATTGCCGGAGACGTTGAAAGACCAACCATTGGGTGGCAAACGGTCTGCCTCGGCGGGAGTCAATTTCGGATCGTACTCGTAGCGTTGGATCGTGTTGCTGTTGCCTTGCGAACCGCTCGCGTACGTGTTGTCACGTTGGGTTGGCGGGGGGGCGATGGCGTCCGAAGCCGTTTGCCCAAAGGGGTTCGGCACGCTCAAGCCACCTGGCATTTGATTGAAATTGCCAGTGTTGAGACCCGTGTTTGCGCCGTTGCGGTTGCTCGAGTCTGCGTTGGTGCGAGACTGGGAGTTGGTTGCAAACGAACTGGTTGTCGGATTGGTAACCGGAGCGGTGGAAGGACGCTGAGCGGGACGGTTTCCCATCGCGTACCAGTCGTCATCATCGGTGGCCCAAGGACGTGAGTTGGCCCCGGACGATTGAGAGGTAGGAGCCGTGGATGGGCCGCCAGATCGAGCGGAGCGATCGGTGTTGCCAGAGTTAGGGGTGGTGGGGGCGCTGTAGGCCGTGCTGCCACCTGTGAATGGGGGTGGAGCGACGGTCGTGGAAGAGTCACTTGAAGGAGCCGCGGGGGGGTTGCCAGAGGCATTGGGCGTTCCCATGCCAAGGTTGCGACGGGTGGCTTCCGCAAAAGCTTGAGCTTCGGTGCGAAGCGTGTCATTGAGGGAGCCTGTGTTGGGAGCACCCGTGTTCGGAACACCAGTTCCTGAGTTCGATCCGGCACCACCTTGCGTCAGTGACGACGGCAAGTTGAAACCACTGGTCGAAGGGGCCGTAGACGGCGTGGTGGAAGGTGCGGGAGGTTCGAAGCCGCCGGGGAGGTTCATGCCTCCGGATTGAGGCTTCATCAACCGAGTGACGCTTGGCGAGTTGACGTTGCCCGGGATGATTCCGGGTTGCATCGAGTTGCCAGTCATCGGAATCGGGATGGGGCGGCAATCGTCCGAGGCAATAGGCAGACCACGCAGCGCATTCTCATCCGAAACCACCTGAGAAACGCCGGAAGTGTGGGACGCGTTGGTTTGTTTCCAGTGCGCAGGCGTTTCGCGAGGGACGCTTCCGGTGCCAACTCGGATCACGATTTCGCTGACGCGTCCCCGCACCTCAGGCGAGATCGTGCTGGTGATCTCACCGACACGTTCGAGTTGATCGAGTTGGTCTGGCGGGACTTGGATGATGTATTTCACCCCGTCGGCACCGTCCGGAGTCCATCCGAAGGTGATGCCCATCGTCGCGACCAACAATAACGTCACAGCGCCACCCATGGCACAATCCTTTGCTGTGTTCAGTTGTGGGCTTGGAAGCACATTCCGAATGATTCACATCGCAGCCCATCGGGTTTCACGCCAAATCGTACCGGCGATCGCCAATCGAGGTAAAGCCCGATTGTGGGGTGAAAAGAAGAGACACTTTGGAGTTGAGTTCGGTGAGGTCTTGAGTCCGGCCAGCCGAAACCGGTTGCAGAGCTTTTTCTGCGATTTGAGCCTTCTCTGTTGGGTGGTTTGGATGGTTTTGCGGGGAATCATGTGTCCTTGCGGGGTCATGTTGGCGGATATTCTTTCGAAAGTTGTGCTTTGTTGCAGGATCTTCGTGTACCTGGGGCTCGCAGTATCCCTAAGATGGAATCGCACGTTTTTGCTCGCAATGAGCGTGCATTGTTTCGTTTTCTTTAAAGGAGCTCTAGTTATGAAGCGTGTTGGTTTTCAGCCAAAGGGTTTCACCTTGGTGGAACTTTTGGTGGTCATCGCCATCATTGGCGTGTT